>PYCK01000172.1 GCA_009649835.1 Candidatus Methanocomedens sp.
TTAAATTACCCTTAGATTTGAAGTGGATACGGAAATTATGATTTTTTACACAAACATATCTTCTGAGAATGTACTTGAGCTGTTTTTATTTAGCAAGACCTTTGATATTGCACTTTCCATATCTTCAACCTCAATTTGTTCTTTATCTTTTCGAATTGCAAACATCCCTGCCTCTGTGGCAATGGCCTTTAATTCAGAGCCGTTGGCCCCTTCAGTGATCTTTGCAAGGTAATTGAAGTCAATGGTCTTCGAAAGCGCCATATTCCGGGTATGTATACCCAGGATATTCTCTCTGGCCTCCTGGTTTGGCATAGGGACTTCTATAAACCTATCGAACCTTCCCGGACGCAGCAGTGCCTTGTCAAGGATATCCAGCCTGTTTGTGGCTGCCAGCAGCCTTACCTCGCCCCTGGAATTAAAACCATCCATCTCGGACAGTAACTGTATCAAGGTACGCTGTACCTCCCTGTCACCGGCTGTGGCGCCGTCATATCGACTGGCTCCGATAGAATCCAGTTCGTCAATGAAAATGATGCTTGGTGCCTTATCCTGGGCAAGTTTGAACAATTCCCTGACCATGCGTGCCCCCTCTCCTATGTATTTCTGGACCAGTTCGGAACCAACGATACGCAGGAAATTAGCACTTGTATGATTTGCCACTGCCTTTGCAAGCATGGTCTTCCCTGTCCCGGGAGGGCCGTAAAGCAATACACCGTTTGGTGGGTCTATGCCGATCTTTGTAAAGGCTTCTGGTTTGGTAAGGGGCAGTTCTACAGCTTCCCTTAATTCCCTGATCTGGTCATCAAGTCCCCCGATATTTACGTAATCCACATCTGGTGATTCTATGACCTCTACACCCTTAAGAAGGGCACTTAAGGATGTAGGAAGTACTCCTACTATTGCCAGAGTTTGCTGGTTCATGGCCACCTGGGCACCTTGTTCCAGGTCAGACCCTTTTATGAATTTGGATATCCCAACTACAAACTGGGGTCCGGTACTGCTCCTTACTATCAGTTTGCCATTTTCAAGAACTTCAACTATAGTGCCCACAATAAGAGGTGAGGTCTTCAATCGTTCCAGTTCATTGGTAAGTGTCCTTAAATCCCGTTCAAATTTTATTTTTTGAGACTCAGCATAACGTTTTTCAGATTCGATCTTATGATTTTGCTCCCTTAAGATGTGATTCCTTTCTTCCAGCTGGTGCATTCTATCAATAAGGTATCGTGAAAAATCATCATTTCTGAGTTCTGGCGGAATGTCGACAGATAACCCTTTTACACTGTCGTTTTCTATGATCTCTGTCATATTAAATCTCCGAATAATATTTAAGTTCATACGATATATAGCCTTTTCGAAGGTTGAATTATAATGCAGTGTGAAATATGCGGCGTTGAGATTATTGGATCTGCAAGGAAAGTAGTTGTTGAAGGAACAGAACTTGATGTTTGCGGTAGGTGTTCCCAGTATGGTAAGGCACCCCAGGGTTGGATCCCTGTTTCAAGAAAGGTTGCACCCGTTGTTGCAGCTACACCCAAACCCAAATCAGGTATGAGAAAAACCAAACGTCGATCCTTTGATGATATGGATGATGAGATCGTATCAGATTATAGCAGGATCATTCGCGATGCCAGGGAAGCAAAGGGATGGACACTGGAGGAACTCGGCCTGAATATAAAGGAAAAGGCAGCCCTGATACGCAAGATCGAGCGTTCTGAGATCAAACCTGAAGATAATTTGCGAAAGAAACTTGAACGCAGCCTGGAGATAAAACTCACCGAACGGGTCAGCCATGATGCCATGGAGCATGGAACCGGGTTCCAGGGCACCACGCTTGGAGACATTGTCAAAATTAAACGTAAGTAAAAGGTACGACTCAACCTTTTCTAATAATTATTGATGCATCTGCCATTCCAGGATTTCTTAAAAATCCTGGTATTCCTCATCGCTTCCGGTACCTAATTCCATTTCAGGCATTTCGTCAATGTCTTTGGCAAGTAATGAGAATACACCATGCCTTGGGCTTACTATTATAATATGAGCAGGGGGATGGATCTTTTTTAATCTTCCAATGGCTGAACTTGCATGGTCCCCCAGAGGGACTACTGCCGCTGAATTGCAGTTTTTCCTGAGGTTGGTATGCATTACATCCTCCAGTACTTTGTCTGCTTTTCCGGGGTCCAGTTTTTTCGGGCTATCATCAAAGGATAGATGACCGTACCTGACCAGGTCCCTGAGTGCCACATTTACTTTTGTGGAATTCTCAGCTCTTATTACTGCAAATGATTTCATTTTTAACACTCCCATAGAAATGATTGCATTTTATTCTATATATATTTTTCAGAATGATGCGAATATTTATTATATATTATATTTTGTGCCAAATACTTAAGTTCTTTGCTTCGTTTTGTTCATGACATATAATTTTTACCAAAGCCTGCCTAAAATAGTTGAACTTAAAGTAGCGAACCTATGAATTAGTAATTAGTAACTACCGAATTGGCACTCTACCCTTTAAAATGATTCGGCAGTTCATCCTTTTCCAGTATGATCTCACCGGTTTTCAGACCCTCGGCTTGTTCAGGCGTCAGTATGTCAATGCTGGCCTTATCAGATATTATAGCACTATTACCCAGGGGGTCCTCGATAATAATAGTAATACCAAGCTCCCCCAGCCTCACTTGTCGTAATGACCCAAGTATCTCATGGGCCCTTTCTATGCTCCCGGGCGGCTCATCATCCCACCGTGTCACCATTCCCACGACATCCTCAATGCGGCACAGTACACCTTCAACATTTGATACATAGGATTCACTTGCAGGTCCGGGTTCGATATTAATTCCCAGTTCAGGAATCCTGATAGTCCCGGAAATAGAGCGTATCACCCTTATATCCAGGTCTTCGGGTGATTCCACTCCCAGGGTGAACCTCATAGGTTCTCGCTGGGTTAAGATCATGGTATCAGCATACTTGAACCCACAGTCACATTGGGAGCAGGTATGCATAACATCGCCAAAAAACGGGATATTATCCGGCTGCCAGGTAATTATAATGGAGTTTTGGCACAGAGGACAGTTGGTTTTAGTAAAAAAAGGTTCAGGGTCCGTATTCACTATTTGCCACCGAAAATCTTGGAACGGTCAATCCTGACACCCATAGGGGCAACGATTACCTGCTCTTCACCCACACCGGCAATATCGCCGTGAACATCCTCAACTACTTGTTTAAGTTCCTTGATAGCACGGTCAAGATTGAATTTGTCCCTTTTTAACAAAGAAATGTCAACAAGAAGCATATTGCCATCATAGACTTCCTTTTTAAGGTCAGGTAATTCATTCAAATTATTAAGCTCTGCAATGCGGATATACATCTCTGCAGGTTCGTTCTCAATTACCTCTTCATAATCACTCAGATCAAGGTCAACATATTCGTCAACATTTGATTTGGATTTCGCTGCGCCCTTAAATAGTTCTTTGAGTGCTGCCATTAGTATTCACCCTTATAATAATCTAAACAGGATAACCTAACTGACTTATACGATTGCCATTACATATATGTTTTTGTTTTCCTGCTACTGTAAGCATCGTGTTGATCCCCCTGTTACACTTCGATATTCCATATCCTGTCACCCACATAATGTATTGTCTTGACAACCTTTCCACTATCCCCGGTCATCTGTTCACCGGACACCAGCGCCCTGCCAATGGCCAGGGGTTTACCATGTGTCTGCTCTACAATTATGACCATATCCCCTTCTTTAATACCAGGGTCGGCAGAGACAATGCCCGGTCGCATGATATCTGCACCTTTGGCCACAAAAGAAACAGCACCTGCATCTACCATCACAAGCCTTTTTTGAGGTTGGAGTTCCAATGCGCCCCGGACAGTAAAGAATGGCTCACCATCTGTAATGAAAAAGAGTGGTTTTCCATCCACAAGTATCAATTCATAATTCTCTGCCTGGGCCAACTCAATGCGTTTTGTTCCAATAACGGCATTAGCATCCTCAAATACATTCTTGATCGTATTGATCATTTCTTTTTTCTGGGTTTTCCGGAGTTGATGCCTGGGTTTTGCTTTCACGTATTTTATTCCTCATTATTCGATAGAGGATTTCAATAGAGGATTTCAATAGAAATCTTCGATAGAAATCTTCGATAGAAGTCTTCGATAGAAGTCTTCGATAATTTTAAGTAGGCGTATAACTACTTTGAAGCAATATTCATAGTTTAGCATTTAAGCTTTTTCAATGCTATTAGACAAGAAAATGGTTACATTATCCGCATTTACCAATGAAAATGATATGTCACTTGTTTGTAAAAGAAATACGCAATTGAAAACACGGGATAGATAAATAAAGCATAATGAAGTATAACTTAAATTATAACATCAGGAGCAATAAATATGGGGAAAAGACCACTTGACATTCTAAATAATGCACTGGGCAACCCTGTCATTATCAAACTAAAAGGCGAACGCATTTTTAGGGGTACACTTGAAGGTTATGATATTCACATGAACCTGGTGCTGGATAATGCAGAAGAATTATCAGATGCCGAAAATGAAAAAAAAATGGGTACAGTAGTGGTCAGGGGTGACAATGTGGTATATATCTCACCATAGGCCGGTGTGATCTCCATAATATATATTTACTCTGAACACATAGGGAATTGCCCTCGAACAGGAATAATCATAAAGTTACAATCATAAAAGGTAGAATAATATGTCGAAAGGTACCCCATCAATGGGAAAGAGGCAGAAGCGCATCCATATCAAGTGCAGGCGTTGCGGCAGAGTCTCATTGAATATTCATACAAAGGTTTGTGTTGCATGCGGATTCAAAAAAACAACTCGTATGAGAAGTTATAAATGGCAGAGAAAATCCGGATTAAATGGCGACTGAACTTTACATTGTCTAATTGTATTATTAACAATCAAATTATCAGGTGAACCTTATTGCGTGAATCCTGCGGAATTGTCGGTCTCGCATTTAATGATCGGGAATCGGATAACGCTGCATTACCGATTTATTATGCATTATATGCCCTGCAGCATAGGGGCCAGGAATCCACAGGTATTACGGTTCATGATGGCAAAAGTGCCCGGACCCTCAAAGGTATGGGGCTTGTGCCTGATGTTTTTAAGAAATATAACCTTAGCGACCTGAAAGGTTTTGTGGGCATCGGGCATGTAAGGTATTCTACAACTGGTGATTCCACTATAGAGAACAGCCAGCCCTTGATAGTGAATTTTATGGACCGGACCATTGCCATAGCCCATAATGGTAACCTGGTCAATAGTGCGGACCTTATAGCAGAGTTCGAGGCTGAAGGCCAGGTATTCCTCACTTCATCGGACACCGAGGTCATAGCCCGCCTGCTGGTCAAGGAACTTCTTAAAACTGATATTCTGGGTGCGGTCGAGGAAGTCATGAAAAGACTGGTGGGTTCATACAGTCTCACAATCCTTGTGGATGATACATTAGTGGTCGTAAGGGACCCCCTTGGTTTCAAACCATTATGCCTGGGTGAGTTGGACGGGGGATATGTGGTCACCTCTGAGAGTGCTGCTATTGATACCATCGGCGGTAAGCTTATTCGTGATGTACGGCCCGGAGAGGTCCTGATATTCAAGGACGGCAGATATTCCAGCCACCAATTGTTCAAGACAAAGAACACTGCCCATTGTGTGTTCGAATACATCTATTTTGCCCGCGCTGATTCTATTATTGACGGGCAGCTTGTCTACCAGACCAGGATCCGCATTGGTGAGAGGCTGCTGGACGAACATGCCATTGATGCTGATATTATTTCCCCAGTCCCGGACAGCGGTATAACTTTCGCCATCGGGTACAGTAAGAAATCGGGTATTGATTATATAGAAGGCCTGATGAAGAACAGGTATATTGGCAGGACCTTTATCATGCCCAACCAGAATATGCGGGAGACTGCGGTCAGGCTGAAGCTCAATACCATCAGGCAGAATCTTGAAGGTAAGAAGGTTATCCTGATGGATGACAGCATTGTCAGGGGTACAACTTCCCGGCGTATTGTGGATATGGTGCGCAAGGCAGGTGCTGAGGAGGTGCATATGCGTATAGGCAGCCCGCCTATTATGTCGCCCTGTTATCTCGGTATCGATATGGCAACCAGGGATGAACTGGTAGCGGCCCATAAGACCGTGGCAGGTGTGGAAGCGGTCATCAATGCTGACAGCCTGGGATATGTGAGTGTGGAAGGACTGGTGGAAGCTGTCGGAATACCCGAGGATGACCTGTGCCTTGGCTGCCTGACAGGGGTGTATCCGGTGGAGATACCGGGCGAGGAATGCAAGCGGCGCCAGTTGACCCTCAACCAATTCTAAGGACGATATTTTTCTAAACCTTTGCCTTTTGGAACATGTAACCACCCAGACCTATGGTGGCAGCAGCAAATAGGAATATAACTGCAATGCATATGTGTATCGGAATCTCGGTCTCGCCCATCAGGGTATATCGCAGCGCCATGATACCGTATGTAAGCGGGTCAAGGTAGACCAGCGTCTTCAGCCACGAAGGCAGGTCACTTATCCTGAAAAATGCACCGCTTAGCAGTAGTACAGGCATGGTGATGAAGGTCATTATCATCTGGAACCCTTCATGGCTCTCGACATACGAGGCCAGGGCAATGCCCAGCCCAATAAATCCCAGTCCGATGAGAAGCATCACACCCACACTGGCAGCCATCCCAAGACAGGACTGGTATTCTACCCCGATGGCAAATGCTACCAGCATGATCAATGTGCCCTGTATCATAGCCGTGGTCACACCCCCGAGTGCCCTTCCCAGTGCCACAAAGAACCTGGGCACCGGGGCAATGAGTATTTCCTTTAAAAATCCGAATTCCCTGTCCCAGATGATACTGACACCCCCCATAAGGGATGAGAACAGGATGGCCATACCGATGATGCCCGGGGCTAAAAAACCGATATCAGTCTGTCCGCCGCTACGCATCTGGAATGATGAATTGAATGCTGTACCCAGGATTACCAGGAAGAACAGGGGTGTGGCCAGGGAACCGATGATCCTGCTCTTTGACCTCTTGAACCTGAGCATTTCACGGAGCCACATGGTATATACTGTGTTCAGGGCAATGACGATATTTTCAGAAAAAACAGACGCATGGTTTGCCATATCAGCGCCTCCTTGCCTGGATATTATAGTTTATCCTGTCAACACTGCTGGTCCCTTCTTCCCTGATGGCCCTGCCTGTGTAGGATAGGAATACGTCGTCCAGTGTGGGCCTGTGCAGGTCAACGGACAGGACGTTGATACCGGCATCAGATGCGATCTTCAGGACATGGGGTATCTGGCCAGCCCCGTCCTTGATAGTGATAAAGATGCTGCTGTCCTTTTGCTGGACGCTTCCGGCAGAACCGTTCTTGTTGTAAAGATCGAATAGTCGTAAAGCAAGCTCCCCGGTTTCCACAGTAAGTATGATAACGTCCCCGCCAAGTGCATTCTTCAGGTTCTCTGGTGTGTCCAGGGCTTTTACCTGGCCGAAGTCGATTATGGCTATGCGGTTGCATAGGTGGTCGGCCTCTTCCATATAGTGTGTTGTCAGCAGGATGGTGACGTTTTTTTCCTTGTTCAGTTGCCGTATGTAGTCCCATATATGGTTGCGGGTCTGGGGGTCAAGTCCGAGGGTGGGTTCATCAAGGAACAGTACTTTGGGATGGTGCATGAGTCCCCTGGCTATTTCGAGGCGTCTCATCATCCCGCCGCTGTATGTTTTGACGATCACATCGGCTTTATCATTGAGTTCGACCAGTTCCAGTACGTCTGCGATTCTTTGTTTTCGCAATTGTTTTGGGAGGCCGTACAGTCGTCCGTGGAGGTCCAGGTTTTCCTTGCCTGTGAGCCTGTCGTCAAGGGTGGTACCCTGGAACACCATGCCGATATTTTTCCTGACCTCTGAGGGCTGTTTGGTGATGTCGGCTCCCCATACTTGTGCACTGCCGTTACTTGGTGTTATCATGGTGGAGAGCATGTTGATGAGTGTGGTCTTGCCTGCGCCGTTTGGTCCTAACAGGCCGAATAGTTCTCCATTGTTCACCTGGATATTGATGTTGTCTACTGCTACTATGTCATCAAATCTGCGGGTCAGGTTGAATGTCTCAATGGCGGGTGCGTTCATGGGTGGTACATTTCTTTGTTAGTATTTAATGTTGAAGATGTTAAGGTGCAGGGCTATCCGGATGTGTGGGGATATATTGATGTGGCTGTTAGGATAGGTGTGTGGTTGTGTTTGAGGGTGCAGCGGATTGGGGTTGAGTGCTGGGCGAGTGTTTTTTTGTGAAGGAGTGGACCCGGATGAGTGGCCTGGTGTGTTCAGGGAGAGCGTGGATGGGCTGCCTGGGGGAATTAGGTTCCTTTAGATGGGGATTTATTCTTGGTGGTGCATAAAGTCTGAAATTATGTCCAACAAGAATTTATGAGAAGATAGTGTATTAAATCGTCAGAAGTTCGGGACTTATCCGACAATCTCACTATAAGGATTTAAGAACTTCAGCCCATCAACTTTACCAAAATCCTTCTCATTTCTTGAGACAAGTACAGCATCATGCATTATGGATGTTGCAGATATGAGGGCATCCCCCAATTTCAATTTATACATCTTTCTTATCCGTATGGTTTCTTCTGCTACCGGATCATCAACATTAAGAGTGACAAAATTCAATAAAAACTGTTTGATCTCTATTTCTTCATTCTCAGAAAGGTCTGGAAAGGCTAATACTTCGATTTTATTGATCAAAGAAATGCAAAGCTCTTTATCCATAATATTCTTGAAAAAAGATGCAGCTACTTCCTCACCCTGCAAGAAATATATCAAAATATTCGTATCAATTAGATATCTGTCTGTCCCATTCATTTCTAATATCCCTTTCAAATTTCAGAGCATCCCTCTTACTTTTTAAAACACCGCTGTATCTACGAATATCTTTTTCATGGAATTTCAGACTATCTTCTTCTATGGACTTTGCTATCCAGCCAATGAGTTCTGTTTTTTCTTTTAAAGATAACGGAAAGATTTCATTTAATATTTCCTTTACATTGGTACTCATTCTGTCACCTATTTTATAATATGATTCTGTTATTTATAAGCTTTCTATTCCCAACCTGACCATATTTACCTTACTGGGAGTTATGCAGTGCGCCCTCGTTCATCCTGCCAGCACCTTATTCCAGCTTTTAAAGCAGCCCCCTTTTATGAGAAGATTAAAGCCTATACCAGACAGTATACACAATCCTGCCCCTTTAATGCCGGGGTGGCAGAGCGGACTAATCCAACGGAGCCGTTAGACTCCCTGGAGTCTATATGCGGCAGGCTCGAGACCTGTTGTATCGTAAGGTACACTTGGGTTCGAATCCCAACCCCGGCGCTTCTCCTGCTTGTTTCTCCTCTGGTATTTCTCACCAGCTGTTTCACAGCCTTGTGACTGGTCAGCCCAGGCAAACGAGAATAAAGGCATCTCTTGCTCCGTCATCCATCTGCGGTTAATATTTTATTGATTGTCATGCAGCAGACTATAATTCAGATGGGAACCCTTATAAGATGAACAGGATACAAAGTGAATAAACATGAAACTCTCAGACAGCCCGGTGGCAGCAAAAAGCGATGATCCTGAAGTGATCGATACCACATTCGACCGTGATATCAGGGATATCCTCTCAGGAATGGGACTAACTGAAGAAGTGCTCCTCTCAGCTGCCATGGAACTCTATGTACCCCATCCCGGGATAGAGACAAAAGAAAAGGCTGAGGCAGTGTTCAGGCAAGAACTGGACGTGGCCTTAAGCGACCCCAACCTGTGTATCCTGGTCTATGCGGGTACACTGCTTGAACAGGCAGGCAAGTCGGGCAAGCTGCCCAACCTCAGCAGGGACTCGTATGAAAGGGACCTGACATTTTTAGTATGTGATGAGGTGCTGGGAATGAGCATAGCCACATATATAGCCGGACATAAGGGTATGTTCGAGTATGTGAGGTTCGACAAACTTAAACCAGGCATTATCAAGGAGCTTGGACCCTTTATGGATGATGTGATAGCAGGTCTTATAGGCGGAGTATCTTCAAGCATGTATACCAGGGCGGTGGTATGAACCTGTTTGACGGACTACTGGGTGCAATTGGGTTTTTAACTACATTACCGGCAGGGAAAACTGACAGGTTTGTGCAACTTCAAAAACGGACATACCTTTTCCCTGTGGCAGGGGTACTAATCGGCATAATACTGGGAGTAATAGCTACCATATTAATGGTCCTGCTTCCAGACCAGCCAGATATTTTTTCTGTACTTATGATCATTTCAATCTACTGTTTTACAGGTTTCAACCACCTGGACGCCCTGTCTGATTTTGGGGATGGTATCACTGCCCACGGGAGCAGGGAGAAAAAGGTCAGGGCATTAAAGGACATGGCCCTGGGTACGGGTGGTGTGGCCTTTATTGTATTCTATCTGTTGCTTTTATTTGTGCTCATCCAGTCGCTTGCAGCCGTCGGGATCGGCACTCGTTGGGGATTTGGAATTGGAATTGGCATATCCCTGCTTGTGGCTGAAGTGGCATCCAAACACTCCATGATCACAACAGCCTGCCTTGGCCAGCCCATTCACCAGGGGATGGGGTCTGTGATAGCAGATAATACCGGCCCAGGCCAGTTGTTAGTAAGTCTTCTTATTTCGGCGCTTGTCTGTACGGTGGCGATGGGGATGGCAGGACTTGTTGTACTGGTGATGGCAATGCTGGCATCTGTTGTTGTGTTGGTGATATCGAACCGGCATTTCGGGGGAATTAACGGGGATTGTATCGGTACTTCTAATGAACTGGCGCGCCTGGTGGCACTTGGAACTATATTTACCATCTATGCAGGAGGACTGGTAGCCTGGATGCCCTGGTGATGGCAGGCGGGCGGGGCAGCCGGATGAAGCTGCCAATTGAGAAGCCCATGCTTGAGATCAATGGCAAGAGACTCATCGAATACGTACTGGATGTTTTGGCTGGGGCCAGCCATGTCGACCGGATATATATAGCAGCTTCTTCCAACGGGCCTGATACCCTGAAATGGCTTGAAGATTGCAGCCTTGACATACATGTGATCAATACGCCTGGAAGTGGTTATGTTTCTGATATGGTGACTGCCGTTGAGGGGGCAGGCATCAAAGGACCGGTGATTATGGTCATGGCCGACCTGCCCCTGATCACTTCCGGTATGATCGATGAAATAATACTAAGATACAATGAGGTGCCCCAACCTGCGCTTTCTGTCTATAGTCTGCTGTCTATTTGCAGGAAAAAGGGGCTGCGTCCCGATACAGTTTTTAACAAGGACGGACAATTGATCGTACCTTCGGGAATAAATATCCTTGATGCCGACAATATACGCAAGGAGCAGGAAGATTTTAATTATATACTTGACAACCACAGGCTGGCTGTGAATGTAAATACGATGGAGGACCTGGAGATTTGTTCCAGGTTGATGAAAGATGATGGATACTAATGTTGAAAATGAAATTTCTGTTGATACGCTTCAATTACTACTGGGACAGGAATCTGTTGAGCAAGGGAATGTTCCGGATGAAATACTACTGCTTGCAAAGGCCATAGACGATCCTTACTGTTTGCCTTTTATTATTGAGGAGATGGATGAACTGGAGATCGAGGATGAGAATATGTTCAGGTTTGCATTGCTGCGCGTCCAGATCGACTCTGAACTGAGGATGAATGAGGATATCCAGATGCACCAGCGGCGGCGTTATGTTGCCCAGGTTATTGAAAAAATGATCTTTGGAGAATTGTTGATCGAGATAGGCGCACCATTTGTAGAGTGAAAATCCCTGAGCCACTATTTCCGGGGTTTTAACTTAAAAATTGTTTTGTCTATGTGTATAAACATAGCGTTTGGTACCTTATTGAACTTCCCATAGTACTCTTTTTTACGAGTATCACCTTCATTTTAAATTTTTTCTCGGCGTATAGAGGCTGTCCAACAATCACTTTCAGTAAGATTTCTATTGCTTACTTTTCGATTTAAAGCCTTAATCCTTATTCCTTTTCTTAGGATTTTGAATTACTGGACAGCCTCTATAGTAAATTATAAACGCATTTCGATATCGATATAGGTAATTTTCTTAGTTTCAATCAAATCTTTTGACAGGATTTACTGGATTTACAGGATTGGATCGTATCCTGTCAATCCTGTAAATCCTGTCAGAAATTTCTATTTTCTCAATACTTCTTTACGCAATTCATCCCTCACTATCATTAGCAATTTACCGCTTCTGTCCAGCCCTTTCACACCCCAGTACACATCAGTAGGCGAGTCCTCATGCAGGCGGGCATTTCCTGTAGCAAGGAGCTTAGCACCAAGTTTGGAGTGCTGGCTGAACTTGGCCCGCAGTGCTCTAATCATTACATCTTCTTTTATTTCGGGCCAATTGGGCGTCAGTTCCCTGGTCCATGCAAGTTTCTTAGCTTTTGCAGGGGTGGAGGCCAGCCTGATCATTTCTTCCAGTTCAGTTCCTGCATGCTTCATTGACTGGAAATAGTGCTCAACAGTGGCATATTTCTTATTGTCTATGATCATCATGGCTTTGTGAAAATTAGATAAGAACCTGTATCTTCCATCCGTCCTGCCTTTGGTCCTTTCATAGAAGTAAATATCATCAGGCATACCCGCATCCTCAAGTTTAACCGGGTGACTGCGAGGAGCTACCTGTAACCAGTGTGGACCCGCCGTACGGTACCACCAGAACCCGGGCGTTGGGCCCATAATCTGCCGATGCAGTATCAAATGCTTCCTGTACACTGGATACAGGCTTGAAATAGGCTTTTCTTGCCACTTCAGGCGGCAGGTCTGAAACAAGATACAACGTAAACTTCAGAGCCAGTTTACCAACCAGTGCAGCTTTATGTCCGCCCTGTAAAAAACCATTGTTCAACCGCTCAATAGCCTCTTCCGGACCCGCCACTGCATTGATCCATTCCTCGAATACGGCATTTCCCAGTCCTTCACTACACCGGGCGACCAGGATGATGGCACCGCCGGGCTTCACTGCGGCTTTAACATGCTCCAGGGATTTATGTGACTGGAACAGGTCTATATCCTTGGGCCAGCCCCCCTGTGATACAACTACAATATCTGCAGGTTCCACTGTATGCTTGTACATTGCATCAACCATAGCAGTCCCTGCCCTGTGGGCCTTGACAGGATGGCCTGCCATTGCCCCTACTATTTTCTTATCGCTGTTGAGGATGACATTCAGTATAAAATCAACACCAAGGATATTCCCTGCTTCCTCAATGTCGGCACGAACCGGGCAGTCCGGGTTCCCTGGGGTAGTCCCTTCTTTTGTCATCAGTGCGTGGTTCGCTTCAATCGACCTGCCTGAACTGACACCCGGAAGTACTGCCTTTAACCCGCCTGTATATCCTGCAAAATAGTGGTGCTCGATATTACCTGTGCAGATAACAATGTCCGATTCGGCCACAGGCTGGAATACTTCCACAGGTGTCCCCCTTGAAGTGGTCCCGAGATGGACGCACTGATCCTTATCGTGGTCGATACACTGGAATTCCCGGTAGATATCCGGGCCTACGATGTTGATTCTCTCCTCTTCGGTCTGGTGCCGGTGAATACCCAGGCCGAATATTATGCTGATATTTTCCTTTTCCACGTTGGCGGCCAGTAGTTTGTTGAGCAGGGGAGGTAATAACACTGCTGTTGGCACTGAGCGGGTGGTATCGCTAACGAGTATGGCTACCTTGTCACCGGGCTGTACTATTTCGCTCAAGCGTCCCCTGCCGATTGGATTTTGCAGTGCTTTTAGGATAATAGTCTCGGGGTCCGCAGTTATGTGGGATTTAGTTGGAACTACTGTTTCTATTGTGTGCGTATCAGGGATATTTAGTGATACAGATGTGTTTCCAAATGGCAGTTCCAGCTTCATGGTCATGGATGTTAGGTTGGTTACAATGTATAGCTATTGCTTATCAAATAAATTATGCTATTGAATTCTGGTTTGCTTCATATTACACAGATATGCCTGACACTTCCATGATGGCAGCTTGTTCCCCCTAAGGACTTACTTAAGGATAGCCTGTCAAAATCAATTTGTGGTCTCCTGAGAGATATATGAGAGAATTCAAACCGTAAATGAACGCAGATTTGCGGCATTGTATCTGCGTTCGTATTTATGCGAAAGTATTGAATGTAAATGAATAACCGCAGATGGACGCAGAAAATTTACATTCTAAATGCTCTATGTAATATTTTAACAATGATGTGTTCTCTTTAAATGATAGGGAGAATTAAGATGAATGGTATTCTAAAGAAAGTGGTGGACAATTATACTGGTGTACCTAGTGAGTAGAAAAGCAGGTGTATAAGGAAAAGAACATGACGGTTATTGAGAAGGTGAACCAGCGGTTAAGAGAGGATAAGGAAGTGCAGGTGCGCATCTGGCAGATACAGGCGCATCCGTGGGTGCGGGTGGTGGAAGGAGAAGCATGAAAGAAAGTAAAATCCCCAACCTCATCACTAAAATCAAAACCACAACCCCAGCCCACACCCTCGAAACCCAACAACTCGACTTCAAGCGCTTCCCCACCACTTCCTCCCGCGAGAACCACAAAAAGAAACTCTCATCCCTCCTTCGGGAATACGCAGTCGCCTTTGCCAATTCAGACGGCGGCATACTCCTGCTCGGAATAGAAAACAACATCACTAGCCCGGAAGCCATAACAGGATGCCACAATTACAACATCGAAGAAATGAGGCGGATGGTATTTGACGGCACAAGACCGCCCATCATCGCAGAGATCGAAGAACTCCCGCAACCGGAAGGTATGCTGCTTGCAGTCAAAGTGTCAAAAAGCTCCAGGATACATTCAACATCATCCGGCAAAAAGTACCAGAGAGTAGGAACAGAGAACAGGCTCATCTTTCCTGAAGATGAAATAAACCTGAAAGTAGCAAAAGGATATGATTACACAGCAGGATACATGCTTGAAGTCGGGCTCGACTCAATAGACCCGCTTGAAGTATCCAGACTTCGGAACTGGATAGAAAAATATAGTCCTGGTTCGGAAAGCCTTGGGCTGGATGACACAGACCTCTTGAAATCGCTTGGAATAATCCAAGAAATCGAGGGTGAGGAGCGCCTTACCATAGCAGGGCTCATGTTGGTTGGGAAAAAGCAGGCATCGAAAAGACATCTACCCCAAAATGAAATTATTTATTTCAGGTTTGGAGAAAGCGATGTTGACCCGGTACAGAGCATCTACATGAAAATGCCGCTTTTAAGGTCAATTGAAAAAGTGTGGGATATGATAGAGCCATTCAATCAGATTCATACCATCAAGGACGCATTTCTTGAAACTCCTGTCCCCAGCTTTCCTGAGGACGTTGTAAGGGAAGCCCTGCTGAATGCGGTAGTCCACAGGGATTACACACTCCCGGATTCTGTCTATGTCAGAATGTTCCCTGAAAGGCTTGAGATATCAAGCCCAGGGTCATTCATAGGTGGTGTAACTCCGTATAATGTCCTCACCCACCCACCAGTAAGACGTAACCCGCTCTTAGCTGAGATATTCCAGCACATAGGTGCGGTAAACCGCGGAGGTCTCGGAGTGGACAGGATGTATCGCAGACTTTTATCCTATGGAAAGCTGCCGCCTATATATCCCGATATTGATGGAGCGGTGGAAGTCATACTCAGGAATGGCACCTTTGATGAAGCAATGGCAAAATTTGTAGGAAAAAAAGCAAGGGAAGGGCATGGTTGGAGACTTGAAGAACTAATAATATTGCATCATTTAAGACGACATGACGAGATTTCAGCAAAAGAAGCTTCTACAATACTCCAGCGGACACAAAAGGAAGCCTCTGAAACGCTCAGTTTGATGGAAGGCGTTTTCCTTGAACGGGTCGGAACTGGCAGAGGGACTTATTACCAGTTGGGCCATGAGATACTCTCTTCATTAGGTGATAAAGAGAAATATACACGGATAAAAGGACTATCTGAAGAACAAAAACTTCAGTTATTGAAGAATTACATTGATACTAATGGGCGGATCACAAATGAAGAAGCAAGGGCAATTTGTGGCATCAATAGGCATCAGGCTACAAGACTAATTCAAAAACTCGTACACAAAGAAATTATTAAACAGAAGGGAAAAGGACGTGGAGCACATTATGAGAAATGCTAATTGTGTATGTAATTGCTCGCGAGCAATTAAAATGAGCGCGAGCAATTAAAATGAGCTAAATCAAAAATATATAAAATGACAAAGATGACACAAATGACAGGAAATACATTTCATAACTCTGCAACCCAAAATTCATCACCGACAGCATCCCCACCGGCCCCGCCGCTAAACCCCC
>PYCK01000173.1 GCA_009649835.1 Candidatus Methanocomedens sp.
TGTGCAACATTCTTCAGATGTGTTTCAGTAACCTTGCGTGCGTCAAGTCTTGATTTGTCGATACCAGATCAGTAATCCAGCTTAACTTAGAAGTCGAATATTGAAAGTACGTAAAGGTAGGTTCCTTTTACTTCATGAACTGTATACGTTTATTAGTGAATCAATTTTTCTCCAACTGTTTCCCAAATAGTTTTAGTTTAAAAGGAATATAGATTATATCAAGTGATAGTATGGCACTAAAATGGCATTATTTGTACTTGAAGGAGAAGAGGTCTCCCTTTGGAATGGTCGCCATTCGCCTTGTACTTGTAATGACCTTCATTCTAATACTTACCTTTACCTTATGGTTTCTTGAAAACTATTTTGATCCGGGTGGAATGCTTGACCATAATGATCCAACAGGCGTGTTCAGCTTTATTGATGCCATATATTTCACAATGGTCACGGTCACGACAGTGGGCTACGGGGACATCGTGCCAGTCTCACCTCTCGCAAGGATGTTTGATGCTCTTTTTATCACACCCGGGAGGATGTTTGTGTGGCTGATATTCATTGGAACAGCTTATCAATTCGTATACCAGCAATATCGAGAAGAATGGGAGCTGAAGAAGTTGCATAAAAAACTTAACAATCATATTATTATCTGCGGCTATGGCATGACAGGTCAGGCCGTTGTGGACGAACTGCTCAACAAAAAATATGACATAGACCAGTTAGTGGTTATTGAAAATAATGAAGAATTCATACGGTATGCAGCAGACAACAATATTACCGCATTACTTGGCAATGCAAGCAAGGAGAACATACTCAAAAAAGCTGCAATCGAAAAAGCACAAACCATAATAATCACAACCGGAAGGGATGACACCAATGTGCTGATAGGTCTTTCAGCAAAGAACCTTAACCCCGACATAAGCATTATTTCAAGAGCGAACGAAATAGAGAACAAAAAACTAGTGCGCCAGAGCGGAGCAGACTACATTATCACACCATCCATAACCGGTGGAAGACTGATGGTCCTGGCGATAAAAAATAAACTCTCAACAAAACTCCTTGATGACCTTTTAACATCCAGATACGGCGTTGATGTGAACGAGAGAGAAGTAACAATGGAAGAGATCGGTAAGAAACCAAAAGACATCCTGAAGATAGTGGTTATAGAGGTAAACAGAGGAGATACGATATACCCGGCTTCAGAACTTGACAATGTAACCCTTGAAAAGGGGGACTGGCTTGTATTTATCGAAAAAGTGATCTGAAATTTAAATTAATGAAATGTGGAAATAATAGTAGAGAACTGCGCAAGGTTGTTTATGTTTATTGCAAAAAGCCTGGATGGTTATTGCAAGGACTTCCGGCAGCGTGGACTGGTTGTTCATAGAACAGGATTATGGATATACTGATCTCTTAGCAAAAGTGGATACAATAAATGGGGCGGCGCAAAAGGTTCTATTATTCTTATTATCATCCTGGATATACAGAAAAAAAGGCATGGTTGATTACAACTTCTTTAAATATTCGTTATATCCTTCATCACTGAGTTCTATTTCCCTTAAAACTTCTTTTATCAATGGACGCGCTAAATCTCTTCCCGGATGATGCGGGATAGTAGTAGTCCTGCCATCAGGATGTTTGTAGAAAGCATGACTTCCTTTCTGGCGAACCTTCTCGAAACCTAATTTGAGAAGGAGCTTTTCCATTTTTCTGGCATCAATTATCTTTAGCCTTGTCAACTACTCACCTCAACTTGCTGTATTCCAACAAATTGAGGCAAATGTTGTTTGATCTCAGGCTCCATCTCTTCAAGGCAAAGGTCCAATACCTCTTTTAGGTTATCCTGAAGTTCATCAAGTGTTTCTGCCTGAGTATGGGCGCCAGGAATTCCCGGGACGATTGCCACATATAAGCCTGTTTCCAAATCCTTTTCGATATATGCTGTTACCGTTGTCATTAAAAACCTCGATAATCTCAATTGATCATGCATTAAATTGGTTAATTAAGTATATACTTTTTTTGTCACGGACCCCGCACGCTGCTACGCTCTGCCCAGAGCACTTGGAAGATGTTCGGGAATTTATTTATTACCTTGACTTTGTCAGATTAATCTTTAACCCATAAATATCATCGAAGTCACCGTATACCCCCCACAAATGTACCGCCCCTGTACACAGCGTTTTTACAGAATCATCCCCTGCAAGACCCTAAAGAGCCCAGCAGAAAACAATCCCCTATTTCATCGAATCCCTGACAATCTGTGCCGTGCCCCCGGCATTGAACGCCTTTAAGAACACCAGTGTCTCGGCATACGCCAGCGCAGTAATGGCCTGCTTCGTATCCTCACCCACACTATATATCCTGTCAAAGAACTGTTTAATAGCCATCTTGCTGAACTTGCCAAATACCTCATTATCAGACTTACCCTTACCCTGCTCCCTGTAGTTCTCCAGCGTCCAGTTCCAGATATCACTGTACAGTTCAGGCTCATACACCTTGAACAGATCCCACACCATATTCTGGTAGAACGTAGCCACATTACCCTTGACAACATCCCCGTGCGGGAAATAATTGTGAATCAGGTCGCGGGGCGTACCTGTGATACCGTGCTGGGCAATCCTCACATCCAGGTTATGGTCCCTCAAAGCCTTTGCCACAGCCATGGTCCGTGGGATATCGATAGACACCTGCTCGATAAGGTTACCCTCGGCATCATAAGTATTGCCGTGGGCACTGCCGTTGGCAATGGCCAGCACATGTGGCTTGATGCCGTTCTCGTTCAGCGCCGTAATAAAAGTGACTCCCTCCTCAGGACTTGTCAGCACCCTGCCAGACTCATCCTCGCGCCCTATCTCGCCGACCTCAACCTCAAGGCCGTACCCCCTTCCTGCCATCTTCTCTTCGATATGCCTTCCAACCTCGGTGGTAGCATTGATATTATCAGCCAGCTCCTCCCTCAGATCGCCGCCCTGGAAATTGAACAGGTGGGACGCATCAATGGCAAATGAGGTAAAACCCGCATCTATCTGGCCGCTCACCAGTTCCTTGGTTCCCTCAATATCCTCTGGCGTGCCCTTCTTGATACCGATATGGTCAGCATGCAATGCCCATATGTCAAATCCAACCTCCCTGGCTGTTTCGTTGGTCCTGCGCGAGAACTCGGCCGGGTTCAGTCCCGTGTATCCACCTTTCAGGTCACATTCAGACCTGGCAAGCTCAACGATCAACGCCGCATCCATATCTTTGGCAGCCTGGAATATACCCTTGCTCACCAGGGCAATTCTGGGATTGGCTGCCAGTATAATACTATTCTTATCTTTCAGGCTGTTAAACAACAAAGCACCGGATTTAGGTCCAAGATCTACATCGCTCATGAATTAACCTCCACGCTCGCTTCCATTTCGATTTCCTTAATACCCTTGAATATGCCCCTCAAGTCCCATAATAGTTTCTTATTAGCCTTGAACAGAGCCCACAGCAGCCCGATAAGGGTAGTGTCGCCAAGGTCAATTCCTTCAAGGGAATGACCCAGCGTGTTCAGTTCATCATCTGTCAGTCTGGTAAACCGCTTCTTGACAACCAAACTCATATCCAGGTCACGCCCCAGTCCAGCACGCCATTTCGTCTCATACTCCTGCAGGAACTCAGCAGATACATCCGAATGCTTAATGGCATTGGCTGCCACCTTGCCCGCAATATCCCCGGCCCACATGGAATTAAATATCCCGCCGCCTGTTACCGGGTCTGACTGGCGTGCAGCATCCCCCACAAGCATAAGCCCGTTGGCCACTGTCCTCTCAATTGTACCGCACACAGGCACCCCCCCAACTATAAATTCTATCACCTTACCGCCAGGGTAACGCTTCTGCACAAAATCATCCAGCAGGTCCTTTGCCCTGAGTTCGCCTGACATATGACCTGTAATACCTATCCCGACATTAGCCATATTATTACCTTTCGGGAATACCCAGATATACCCCAATGGAGCGATCTTGTGCCCCACGTAGAACTCACAAAAATCAGCATCAATATCAATATCGGTCATGAGATACTGGGCACAGGTGGATATATCCTTTGGCTTTAAGGTTGTATCAATACCGGCCCAGCGGCCCACCTTTGACTCAACGCCATCGGCACCCACCACAATATCTGCCCGGATGTTATATTTTTCATCCATGTGTTCTGCTTTTATGCCTTTAACAAAACCATCTTCCATCAACAATCCGGTTGCCCTTGTCTTGACCATCACCTCAGCCCCGGCCAGTGCAGCATCCCTGGCCAGCGCACGGTCGAACACTTTGCGCTCCAGTACATATCCAACTTCAGCGCCGGAGATCTCTTCACTCATCTCAACCATGGCACCGTCCGGTGCGTATATCTTTGAACCCTTGACCTCGGCAGATATCCATGCAGGGTCCGGCTTGATATATTCCTTAAGATATGTCTTATTTACACCCTCGGCACACCGCACCGGGTCTCCTATCTGCTGTCGTTTCTCGATAAGCAGGACATCCAGCCCAGCGTTAGCTGCAGTCTTTGCCGTCATTGAACCCGCAGGTCCTGCACCTACTACTACCACATCATAACGGTCCTTCATTTTGGGACCTCCAGTGCCCCAACCGGACATATTTTTGCACATATCCCACAGTCAGTGCATGTCTCATCCACTTCTATCCATGTTTCAATAAGTTCAAGAGCACCGGGGGGACAGACACTCACACATGCACCACAATATCCACATTTGAACCTGTTTACTTTTACTGTCAAAACCATCGCTCCGGGCCGAAAATTTGTGTATCCATTTTCATTTTAAATCCACTTAAACCTGTCGCATATTTCAGTTAACCCTTTTAGATACTTGAAATATGCGTTAACCTAAAAACTTATAAGAACCGTGCCGGAACAAGTTGTTTTGCCATCAGGTCATCAAAGTTCTCTGCCTTCCTGATAACATCCACTTTACCTTCATTGACCAGTATTTCCGCACACCTGGGCCGCCCGTTATACTGGCTGCTCATACAAAAACCATAGGCTCCGGCATCAAGTATGGCAACAATATCATCCTTCTCCACTGCAGGCAGTTCCCTGTCATGTGCCAGTATGTCACCAGTCTCACATATCGGCCCGACCACCGTATATATACTGGAGACCGGGGCAGCCACCTTATTTGCCACTACTACATGGTGATAGCTATCGTACATTGCCGGTCTTATCAACAGGTTGAACCCGGCATCTACGCCCACGAACTTCTTTGCCGCCTTTTTCATGGTATTCACAGAGGTAAGCAGGATGGTAGTATCTCCCAGCAAATACCTGCCCGGCTCGATCACAAGCTTTATGTCCACTCCAATAGCCTGGGACCGCTTCCGGAATATTGGGAGTACAATGTCAGACAGGTCCTGTGGTGTCGGTGCGACCTCACCTTTCTTGTAAGGGATACCCAGGCCCGAACCGATATCCAGGAATTCCAGTTCCACACCAAGCCGTGTCACCTGTTCAACCAGGTCCATCATACGGTTGATGGTTTCGCTGAACGGGGATGTGTCAAGTATCTGGCTGCCGATATGGCAGTGCATACCAATGGGGTTTATCCCTTCAAGTTCTACTGCTTCCTTGTAGGCTTCCACAACTTCCTTGTGTGGTATCCCGAATTTGGAGGTCTTGAGTCCTGTACTTATCTTGGGATGGGTCACAGGCGATACATCAGGATTGACCCTCAAGGCTATATCCATGGTCTTTTTCTGTGAAGATGCTATCCTGCTTAGTGTATGCAGCTCATCCAGTGAGTCCACTGATACCCTTACCCCGGTCTCCACTGCCATTTCCAGTTCCCTGTCGGTCTTGGAGTTGCCGTTGAAAAGTATCTTTTCCCTGGGTATTCCTGCAAGCAGGGCAAGATACAGTTCACCGTCACTGAATACATCGGCACCTGCGCCCTCCTGCGCCAGGATACGCATGATTGTTAAATTATTATTGGCCTTGGCGGCATAATAGAGGTCTGCTTCGGGAAATGCCTGATGGTACCTGCGGTAATTGTCCCTGATGCGCTGCTCATTCGTTACGTATAGTGGTGTCCCGAATTCTTCAACCAGATCAACGGTATCCACCCCGCCTATTATGAGGTGGCCATTGCGTTTTTCCAGATGGTTTTTTATTGTGAACATGGATATCCCCTTTTTAGTATTATGTAATAGGAATTTAACGATACAATTAGGATAATATGATAAAAACCTTATCAGGTTTTTAGTTTTGCATTTGAAGTATAGCGTATAGCACTATGAACCCGGATTATTCTTAATAAAAGCGAACTTTTCTGTACTTCGGACATTGGGCATTTGGCATTTGGTATTGGGCATTGAGCATTCAGCATTGAACATAAAACATGATTCCTCCATAAACCAAACAAAAGCTTTATTTCAGATTGGATATATGACAGAACACCCCAATAGCGGGCCGGTAGATCAGGGGAAGATCGCTACCTTGGCATTTGGACTGGCAAAACAGGCTGTCCAACCTGAATGGTAGAGGCCTCGGGTTCAATTCCCGACCGGTCCATTTGGGTTTTTTTTAAAATATTGTGACCGGTTTTTACTAAGGCACAGTATTAATTCCACAACATTCCCTGGTGAATATTTGAAAATAAGCAGTTCCACTACGCATCGATCCATACATCCAGCGTGATCTTTTGGACAGATAATCGTATATCCTCGCTGGCACCGCCTGTCAAGGCAAAAGCCGTAGACGTGTCAGTAGTAGCAATTGTATAATCCGTACCGTACTGCAGATTTGCACGATCTGCAGTTGTGTTGAAATACTGTGCCCAGGCATTTGGATAATTCGTAGATACCGTTATATTAACATCTGAAACCAGATCACTGTTTGAATAAAGCACCCCTGATGAATTTGACTTTAGATATACCACTTCAATAGTATTGCTGCTTTTAGTTCTTTTATTCCCCACAAGTTCAACCGCACTTACCACGACACTGATGTCAGTTGCACCCAACTTTGAAACTGTGACTGCAGGTGAGAGTTTTACCAGCGACCGGCTGTCCTGGACAACAAGCAAAGCACCGTTCTCATACTCAAACACCTGGTTAATATAGTAGTTATTTTTTGAACTATAACTTATCGAACCAAGGTCAAACAGGTCAGAACCGCTGTCATATACCACACCTGAGGCGTTATATGCCGTGATCGCCATGCCACAGTTGTTAAGATTTACAGACAGGGTACCGCTTGATTTGCCTGTAGAGACGATCGGGATATCGCCGCCGCCCATTTTGACAGGTACGCTCACCTGGATATTGGAAGCAGGGTTTGTTACCATACCTGCAGATAGAATATCAATATTCGATTTGAGGTCTGCCATATCGCTCCATGTATCATCCATATGGGATCGTTCGGCATCGTTTTTCCATGCAGGGATATAACTGACATGGATCGTGGTGGTAAATGCAACAATAAGTCCCAGGACCAGGATCGCAGAAACGACTGATGAGATTGCACAACCGGACACACGAAATTTATTATAGTCAAAAACCAAACAATTTAAACAAATCTTTGCGGACTTTGCGCTCTTTGCGGTGACTAAAATCATACACCGCAAAGGACGCAAAGAGCGCAAAGTGTTCAGGATATATGTCAAAGATATTATATTCGGTACTATAAATGCCGGTACAATGTGTTTCATGCCAATCACTCCACGTACACGGCCACGTATTCAATATTCGAATTCTTGTTCGCAGCATTTGTGTGTGCCAGATACCGTACTTTGAGATTATTGATATCATTCTGCGTATCAATATATGATGATACATCCACTTCATCCAGCGTCCACGTCGTTATTTTTATTATCGTTTCGTCATGCCAGACCGATGCATCCTGCTCCCATACCTTTATCTTAACGTTATCGGCATTGGCATTGGCCTCAGTATGATTGATCCGCACCAGTACCCGGGTCAAAGATGTGGTAAGTCCGGGAGTGAAATTGAACTGCTGGTATGCTGTTTCATCATAGGTGCTTTGTTTCGGGATCTTATAAGTAGTGTACAAACTATCTCCATCTGTCTGGACCTGTCCAACAGTAGCCTCACCACCTGATGTATCATATACTGATGCAGGAGTAAATGTCTCACCTGATGGAGTTGGTGTAGGAGTTGGGGTTGCTGTTGGGGTCGCTGTCATTTCTATCACTTCTCCAAGAAGTACACCACTTACCATTACAATATTATGTCCGGTGTGTATAATTGTATCATCCACGTAATCATCTTCAGATATCGTGATACTCCAGAGTTGCGATGTATTAATAACAATAGTATCCCCTAACCCCCATGTGCTGCTTCCAAGGATTGCATAAACATCATCTGGTGAAAGTTCCTTCCTGGTCCCGTTAAGGTTCAGTATTATCCGGATATAAGAAGTATCAACAGTATTCCCGCCGCTGTGCCTTAAGTAGACAGAATCGTCATTTACATCCACCCATCCATCGATATCCACATGCGGCATGGTTGTACCTTGAAACGAAAGTACGAACACTGCGATAATCCCGAAAGCAAGAAATGCAACTGCCGTCATAAGCAATTCCCCTATCACATCGGAAACCGCATCGCCGTTTTCTGTAATTGCTTTCATACTTTTTGTCATATTATCCCTCTTATGCAAGACCCTTTCTCTAGATCAGTATCGCAAACACTCCGTATGATATTATTATCATGATAACCGAATGTTTAAGCCCGGCAGACATACTTCCACTTCCCATCTGCCCGGCGACCAAACCTGAGCAGAATCCCTGTATTACAGCGGCATGGAAGAACAGTGTTGTATACTCCTCTATATCGAAATCCTGGATAAACGGTAGATCTGCGGCGGTTTCACCAACTGATGCAGGCATTGCCGGCAGGAAAAATGCAGTAAGCACGTAAACAATGAACAGGAACACAAAAAACGCTATGTAAACAATGAACACATACACGAACATCTCAGCTGAACGTGCAGTCTTCAATTGTTTTTCAACATCAGCATTGTTTGCTGCAATGGCAAGAACACTTCTAATATCGCTTGTGGATTCACTTGCTTTTATAATGAGGGTTATAATACGGGTTGTTATATTCGTACGTATGCGGTATTCAAGTTTACTCAATGCAGATGCTGTGGACGCACCCCATGATATATCCTCTGACACACGCTTGATCTCATCACGTAATATCCCGATCTTTGATCGTGATGTCATGTCAATAGCATCAGTGAGTGAAATACCGGCTTCGTTTATGCTTGCCAGCCTTTTTAAAAACTCGGGCACCATATCCTCGATCTGCTTGATATGTCTGGCCTTCAGTTCGTAGAATACTACAAAAGGTACCAGTACGATCAAAACTGAGAATATTATGTGGTCGTCCAGTGCAGCCAATTGCCCGACATTGAAGCGACCAAAATGGATACTGCCGATACTAACTCCTTTTTTAGACATTACATACGCCAGATACAGGATTCCAATAGGAATACTTATTACAAATGTACTTCTGGCATTATTTTGCATCATCCGCATGGGATGCAGCACAGCATCAGTAAATTGGGAGAAGGATTTATGAAATCTCATCCATTTGATACGTCTGGATTCCTCATCCGGATCTAAAACGGGTTTTAAAGGAACATCTTCAAAGGCCTTGATTTTTTTTTCTATTATATACGTTTTTGGAACATTCATACTGGCACCAGCCAGAATACCAAGAACCAGCAGGAATATTACCGTGCCAGAGGGAATGAACGCATACACCAGCAGATATAATAATTCAGTAGCACCGGGTCCGATAAGGCCAAGTATCACAAGAATGGTAATGAGAAACAGCGGACCTGCCACAAAGACAGAAATATAGACTTCAGCCAAAACCCCGAGTGTTTCCATGAAGTTCTTCTGTTCCCGCACTGCAATAGACTGGTACTGCTCGGATTTGCTTTTCAGGTATGTTGTGATGTTTCCGCCGCTTATGATCACAGAGTCCATACCATCCAGGAAATCCTTTAACTTTTCAGACGGTGTACGAATACTTGCATTGCGAAGAGCCGTTGGCATGTCGTGATTAAAATATTCAATATCCTTTACTATGTTTCCAAATTCCTCAGCCGATGTACCGTAGATGTAGGAATATGTGCTCAATGACCTGAAGATATCAAGCAGGTTCATTCCCCCGCGGCTCAATGCATACAGGTATATGACTGCATGAGGCAGGGACAGGTCAATAGCAGACTTGCGGATGCTTGCTTTAAGTGTGGGGATCGAGGTATAGATAAAATATATGATCTGTTGAATAATGATGAAGAGCAGCAGTCCCATGGCAACTGCCAGCAGCACGTTCGTGTTTGCTTCCACCCAATTAGATACGGCTCCTGTGCCGGGTGTAATAGCAGGAATAGTGATACTATCAAATACATCAAGTGACAGCCTGAATCCTATAGAGCCTGCAACAATCCCTGCAAGTATTGAATAGAAATGAGCTGTTGATACAAACTGATCAACCGGTAATGGTATGTTAGCTTGCCGTATCTTTATCTGGAGTTCGTGGTATTTTTCTGCACGGCTGCGAACCCGGTTGCCAAATATTCGATACGCTGTCCTGTCTATAAAATCCATTGCCACACTCTCACATCCCTATACCGGTCAAGCAGTCTGTGAGATCATCTCCTGTAATGTATCGTTCCCTATTGCCTCAAGTACAAGTTCGGGGTTTGTGGAGTAGGCCTGTACTACAACTGATACGCTTACATAATCACGTATATTCTTTTCACCCATATAATCAAGAACACTCTGGCGGTTGTTGAGTTCGCCAAGCAAGTTGTTCCTATCCCATCCTCTTAATTGCATCACATTATTCAGCACATACGAATCCCCTGCACGGTTGAACGAATCCGCCATCGGGTCCCAGCGGAACAGTTCATTGATCCGTATATTGCCTGTTTTGGGATCAAGTCCTGTCACTTCGACAATGCTCTGGGTTCGCCTTACCCTTTTATCATTTACATGTGTCTGCATCTGGATGCAGAGGATATCAAGTGATTGCATCATCACATGAGGTACATTGATAGGCTCGTTCTCAAGCCGGTTCACAACGGTCTTCACATCACCTGCATGCATAGTAGAATAAGTAGTATGACCTGTTGACATTGCCTGGAAGAGTGTCAGTGCCTCCACGCCGCGTACTTCCCCGACAAGTATGTATTCAGGACGCTGCCTTAAGGCTGCACGCAGAAGATCATACATGGATACATCCCCTGCTCCGCCAACCGTGATCGATTCGCGGGTAAGCCCTGCAATCCAGTTATCATGATGCAGTGTGAGTTCACGCGTATCTTCTATGGATATGACCTTTGAGAGAGGTGTTATGAAAATGGATACGGCATTTAACATTGACGTCTTCCCGGATGCCGTGCCCCCTGCAAAGATGATGCTGCGCTTGTTCTCAATTGCAAGCCAGAAATATGCCATCATTTCAGTATTACAGGTCTTAAATTTCATAAGGTCGATAGGTGTTAAGGGGTCACCTTTGAACTTACGTATAGTAAACGAACTGCCGCGGGTTGTCACTTCCTTACCAAGTGTTGCCTGCAGCCTTGAGCCGCCAGGTAAGGTCGCATCCACCATGGGCTCCCCGACAGATATCTGCTTGCCGCTCTTCTGGCAGAGATTGATAACAAACGAGTTCAAATCCGATTCCTCAAAGGAGATGTTTGTCATGATATTGTGGTATTTTGTGTGATAGAGAAAAATCGGTATGTCGATACCATCACATGAGATATCCTCTATATAAGGGTCCATCATTAAAGGATGAATCCTTCCATAATTTATGAAATTCCGGCGCAAGTAATACATTATCTTATGCAGGGACGGCAATTCAAGCGATGCATGGTAGCGGTCAAAAAGGCTGAGTGCCTTATGTGTCAGAATAATTTCTTTGTCTGCCCCGGACTTTGTATCTTCCATGGTCAGGATATCCTGCAGGTATTCATATCCCTGCTCAAGCATCTCCTTTTCAAATGCTGTAAGTGAAGGCTCAACTACTCGGTATTGAGCCATCCCCATGTCTTGTAAGATGCTGATGAAAGCATATGGCTCGTCCACCCAGTATCGTTCAAGTTCGGTATAGCTATCCGGCACTTCGTAATCGATCAGGGATTCATGTACTGCAGGGTCATATGGGGGAAGAGTTTTTAGTTCCTTCTTCCTGATACTTTTCAGGGCAGTAAAGGCATTTGACAATAACGAGGGTTTCGACTCAGTATCAGTGTTCCCGGTCTGTTCATCCTGTTCCCTGCCCATTTTTATTGATCTCCGATCATCATATTGTCCGTTGTTAATTAAAAAATCAGACCATATTGATCTTGAAAATACAGCAGTCGTCCCCATTTCCCAAGGTCTTTAGCACCTGCACCTCCCTGTTGCCGGGCGCTCTCGCAGTTATCCTTGAAAAAATCCCCCTGGTCAGGTTACACAGGATCGGGTTTCTTCGTGCTTCCTCGCCGCCCCATGGACAGACAGTTCCTTTAACCGTACACCCCATCCCTTCTTCGGAAGGTTCAGTAACAAAGGTTCCACCAAGCTGGTTCATCACATTTGCACAAACATCTCCAACACATTCAATGTCGGGGTTTTCCGCATTGATCGGATATATTTCCAGAATGGTTTTCTCGACCATATCAGTCATCTGGTGAATAACGATCTTTTTATCCTCCAGGGAAAGAGACTTCAGCAAGATAGGGATTATTGCAGTCAAAACACTACGAATACGGTTTTGCACATCCAGCACATCACGTTCGGATACAAGACGATTGTGCAGTTGTTTGACATGCACCAGTGATTTTACCCTTGCCATGAGTTCCACCTTATCCACCGGTTTTGTAAGGAACTCATCTGCCCCAACTTCAATACTCTTTATCCGGTCATCACGTTCGGAGAGCGCAGTCACCATTACGATGGGTATGAATTGGGTTAGCGAATCGTTTTTCAGTATACGGCAGATCTCATATCCATCCATACCAGGCATCATGATATCAAGAAGAATAAGGTCAGGATGTTCGCTTTTGACCTTCTCAAGTGCTTCCTCGCCGTTGTATGCAGTTAGAATATTATATTCCCCTGTCAGATAAGCTTCCAGCAGTTCCACATTTATTGGTTCGTCATCAACGACCAATATCTTTGGCATCTCTCCTTGCTGCATGATAATTGCCCCATTTCTTTTATATTAAATATTGTTTGATTCTCCAAGATAACCCGCAACAATCGCCTTGAACTGGTGGACATCAATAGGTTTTGAAATATATCCGATACATCCTGCATCACAGAACCGCTCTTCATCTCCCATCATGGCGTGTGCTGTTAATGCAACCACAGGAATATCTGCCGTTTTCGGCTCACTCTTAAGCTTTGTAAGCACTTCAAGCCCATCCATTTTAGGGAGTTGCATATCCAGAAGTATCAGGTTAAACCCTGTCTCTTTTACAAGTTCAAGTGCCTTAAACCCGTCTTCTGCACCTGTTACCTTATATCCATATGATTCAAGCAGATCAACTGCCAGTTCCATGTTCATAGGATTGTCTTCAACAACCAGTATATATTTCATTATTCTTTTTCCCCCAATACTGTAATTTTTTTGATTTCATCCAGGATATCATCTGCAGTAAACATTCCCTTACGCATAATAGAAACTACATTATCCTTCAGCACTTTTATATCATCACTTGTAAGTTCTTTTGCCGTACAGATGATAATCGGGATATCTTTTGTTCCGGGATCGGCTTTCAGTGTGGAAATAACATCAAAACCACTTACGATAGGCATCATAAGGTCGAGTACCAGCACATCAGGATGTTCGCTTAATGCCTTATCGATTCCCTCCTGTCCACCATATGCTCTTATCACACCATAGCCATCCGGCTCGATCATCGCTGCTATCATTTCAACAGCATTTGGCTCATCGTCCACAACAAGAACTTTCAGGGCCTCAACTTTTAATGTTTTCTTAAGATTATCCAGCGAAGCAAGAAGTGAAGATTTTTCCACGGGTTTGATAAAGTAATCAACAACCCCCATCGCGAAACCTATCTCTTTGTTATCTACCATTGAAATGACTATCACAGGGATATGGTAGGTATTGGGATTATTTTTTAAGCGATTAAGCACTTCCCATCCGTCTATACCCGGAAGCATGATGTCCAGTGTAATGGCAAACGGTTCAATTTTTTCCACTAATGCCAGTGCCCCTTTGCCCGTATAGGCAGGTACAGCCCTGTATCCTGCTTTTGTGAACGTGATTATAAGTAGTTCGCTTGCGTTTATATCATCTTCCACAACAAGGATAAGCGGTTCATCCCCTGTTGCACCTTCAGGCTCAGCGATCGATGGTATTCCTATCTGTTCAATGTCCTCTTCGCTCACTGTTTCTTTCACCACAGGTACTTCAGGCATTTTAGCTGTTCCAGCTAAAGCCTCTGCGGGCACAGTTTCTTTCAATGCAGGCACTTCAGGAATTGCAGTTACTTCAGTCCCTGCCTTTGCTCCAGGTTCTTTAATAGCGCCAGGTGCTTTTATTTTACCTTCTATCGGTATGGTGAAAATAAACGAACTGCCCTTACCGGGTTCACTTTGAAGCTTCACCTCACCACCATGCTGTTCCACGAACCGCTTAACAAGGACAAGCCCCAGTCCAGTTCCGCTATATTCCCTGGAAGTTGATGCATCAAGCTGTACAAAAGACTGGAAAAGCTTTTTCTGGTCGTCCTTTGATATCCCGATCCCGGTATCTTTGACCTCGATTTGTGCCATGTCCCCTACACGCAGACCATTGATGGTGACCGAGCCTTTTTCAGGTGTGAATTTGGTGGCATTGCTTATGAGATTATAGAGTATCTGCTTGACCTTACCCTTATCTGCCACGATAGTCGTAAGTCCGGGATCGATCTTAGTTTCCATAACAATATTCTTCTTTGATGCCAGGGGTGCTGTTACCGTCTTCACCTCATTAATGGCATCTGAAACATTGAACTCCTCATATTGTAGTTCCATCTTCCCTGCTTCGACCTTTGACAGGTCAAGTATATCATTGATAAGACCTAAGAGATTTTTTCCGCTTGTCAGGATATTACTGATATACCTTGACTGCTTTTCATTAAGGGCACCGAATGTTCCATCGTGCAGTATGTCTGAAAAACCTATGATCGAATTCAGCGGAGTTCTCAGTTCATGGCTCATGTTAGCCAAAAACTCAGACTTCGTCCTGCTGGCTGCTGCAAGTTCCTGTGTCTTTATGTTAAGTTCGTCACGCTGCTCTTTTAATGTGTTTGCCATCTTCTGTGCTTGCAGGTAGGTTTTTGCATTATTGACAGCCACTGCATGCTGGCCAACTATTCGTTTCATGAAATCCAGCACATCTGGCGGGACGTCACCGAGATGACAGGTGATCATAACACCTAAAAGCGTGTCCTTGAAGACCATCGGAGTGCTGACAATAGTCTTTGGCGGGATTTCACACAGTCCGGCTTCTATCCTGTATATACTATCTGCCGGAATATCTGTTACTACGATCATTTCTTTCTTAACTGCAGTCTGGCCCGGAATACCTTCATCCAGATCGAATTGCTGCTCAGAGACTACTTTTTTTGCACCATTAGTGACAAACGGCACAAGCACCTTACTATCAGGATCATATAGATAGACCGCACCAAGCGGCGAATTTGTATATTCCATAAGATTGCCAAGACCTTCTCTTAAGATCGTATCCAGGTCTATGGTGCTGCCTAAACGTGTCAGGATCTCGGTATATGCAGCCGACTGCTTTTGCTGTGCTTCAAAGTAAACTGTCTGTTCCTGAAGTGATTCATTTAGCTGCCGAAGCTCTTCGTTTGATTCCAGGGCTTTTTCATCCCTCATTTCCAGTGAATCCACCATATGGTTGAAGGATTCTGCCATTTCGCCTATTTCATCATTTGTCTTTATCTCTACTTTTTTATATCCTTTCCCGGCAGTCACATACCTGGCAGCATTGTTAAGCTGGGTAAGAGGAGATATTATTCTATTTGATGCATAATATAAAATTTCGGCTGTAATGAACAAAGTTACAATCATGATGAAGAGTATTGTTTTACTGACACTTTTTGACGCTGCTAAGTACCGTTCCTTTGGACTGCTTACAATAAGTGCTCCGATAGAGTGGCCATTATAGTCTGTAATTGGGGCGGCCCCGTAAACGTATGATGTCGAAAATCTCTCTATTTCACCAATAGAGTTCATTCCTATATGGAGTTCTTCAAGGATATCTACTGGAAGCGAAGTGCCGAGAAGTACATCATTTCCGATTACTGAACTGGTTGCTATGCAGTATTGTCCCTGATACACTGCTGTGGTGGTATCTGTGAGTCTGGTGTCAATATCATCCGGTACCCTGTTCCTGTTATTCAATACCCTGCCGCTTATTAATACCCCTTCAACACGTTCGTCCACATATACCGGAGCAAGATGCACCTGTACCATGGCAAAAGTAATTTCGGCATCTTCCAGCCTGGTGTCAGCTTTGATCGGTATGATCGTGTCGAGATTTTCCTTGCCCAGGTCACTCTGGTTGGCAATTTCTGTAGATGATATGTGCTGGCCTTGCAAGGCATCTTCAACAAGTTCAATAAAAGGGGTTGTATCCCCTGAAATAGCTGTATTGGCCCTGGCAAGAACTGTCATATTTGCATCAACTAATGTCACAAAGTCCATATCGGTCTGAGCCATCTCGAACGCCAGAAATGTATGCAAGGCTGCCGGATCTTTTTCTTTGAATTGTGTTAGAAACACATTTCTCCTGACAATAAGATCTGAAAATTGTTGCATCTCTTTAAATTCATCAGAATATTCTGCCATGGCAATGTTGGTGTGGCTTGTCATATCATGTTCTATCTGGGTTTCGGAAATTCCACCAAGCAATTCATGTACTGCCACTGTAAGAATGAGCGTTGTAATTACTATAACAGCCAGTCCCATCATTACCAACTTTGGAGTAAGTTTCATTCATTCGCCTCTTCTTTTACAGTGTATTTCCGGTTCGAAGAATACCACAGCAACTGCAGAGGCACGCAGAGAAAAACAACAAACCTCTGCGCCTCTCTGCGTTCTCTGCGGTGAATCTTCGTTGCAATGATCCATTTATCTCACTTGATCAAAATAAATTAAAAAGTCCCTCGAATTCTGCTTTATTCTCCACAACTATTCTTCTTGCTTTGCTTTTTTACTCCCTTTATCCAATCGCTTTTTTGGATTTACGGAATATGATTCCCTCTGATGTGATNTCAAATACAGATAATTCCAGTGAAATGTCGGTACNGCGCATCTTAGGAATATCCAGGTAACGCTCCCTCATACCAGTGTATGGATTTTCTTTTATCATAAGTTTAATAGAGCCGTAAACCGAATATTCTGCCAGCATGTGGGTCAGTTCATACGCAGTTTCATCCATAATGAACAGGGTGGTACAACCTTTGCCTGAAAGTGTGAGGTTTATGGTATCGATCTTGTTCCTGAATTCTTTTAGATTCAAGTCCAGTGCAAATACCCCCATGTTATCGATAACGACTACTTCAACATCATCCGGCACTGATTGAACTCGCTCAAGTATGTCCATTTCAGTGACCTCGAATCCAGCTCCGAATTGTGCTCCTATTTTGGTATTTTCAGTTCTCATCTCAAGCACGCGATCGATTATGAGCTGTCCGCTATCGACATACGGTTGCAGGTCAAGCCCGAGCATTCCTGCCTCTGTGATAATATCTTCCGGCATTTCTTCTGTTGCAATGAGCGTACATTTCCTGCCATCTGTGCAGCCTTTATATAGGAAATGCAATCCGAATATCGTTTTCCCTGTACCTGGAGCACCGGTTATCAACATGGCTTTACTCTTTGGATAACCTCCACTGATTTTTTCGTCCAGCTCAGCAATCCCTGTTGGTATTCGCTCCATTTACCCACCCTTACATTGTGTATTTTATTATTATCTACTCATCATAATGATTAGAATAATAGTATTTAAATTGTATGATGATGAAAAATTGAAAATTTGTATATGATTTATACCACTATTAAGTACTACCACCACAAATTAAAAGATCTTACTCAAAAATATCTTGATGAGTTTGCCAGCATTGAAAATATTCCTTTACACGAAATCGAATTGTATGAACTTGCTAATGATTTGATTCTTGCTGAATCAGTTATCGAGTCAACGCAACATTATCAAATGATAATGAAGATGGCTTCAGATATGGATTTGTCAAAAACATCGGGAAA
>PYCK01000018.1 GCA_009649835.1 Candidatus Methanocomedens sp.
ATATTCACTAAAATCTACTTTGCCAGGGAAATCCCCAAAGGTTTAACATATTTTCATAAAATACTATTCTACAATGAAAAATGTTGGATTACTGTTAGAAAGACAACATATACACTTGGGTTTATTAGCGGTTCTCCTGGCAGGAATATCTATTGTTGTTAAGACAGGCAAATTCATGGATGGGCAAATTCTTGGTATCGATACTGTAACATGGTTCGTGCTTGCCATCGCCATTGCCGTATTGCACCAGGTCTATGTCTTGTTCTGCTGGCGGGTACAACTGCATTATTCACTGATCACCAGGTTATTTGGCTGGAACGGATTTACCTATTATTCAACTGGTTTTTTCATACTTGCAATATTAAGGATAATTTTCGTAATACTACTGGCAGTTTCCAGCAGGAACACCCTGTCTGTGGACCAGTTCATATTGAACATCATGGCACTGGCAGTCACACTGCCGGCCGTGTATCTATTTTATTCTATTGGCAGGTTTTTTCCCTACAGTCGTGCTGTGGGGATAGACCACTTTGACAAGTCCTATAGAAATAAACCATTGGTAAAAAAAGGGATCTTCAAGTATTTCAAAAATCCAATGTATATTTTCGGGATTGCAATACTGTTGATACCCGGACTGTTGTATTCATCCGTTGCAGCGCTGCTGGTAGCTTTATTTAGCCAGGTTTACATCTGGGTCCATTATTATACGACCGAGAGACCGGACATGAAAAGAATTTACGGTACCGGGTAGGACATATTTCCATTACCTAAAACCTCATGTCCAGTCGGGACTGGCTAATCCTCCTCTAATTTTATATACTACACAGAGAATACTTTCAGGTCATGAAAAAAAGGTATTTGATCCCTGCTGTCTTATTGATGCTCATATTATTACCTGGTGTATCCGGTGATATCGGTCCCAAACCTTCAATGAAGTTCAACCTGGTCTATGAGACACAGGGTATACCCGAACTCATTGACGGGCAGCAGATTGAATGTGATGATGCCGGGTGCCTTGATGCAAGACCACTGGAGTGGCTGGGTCCCCAGGGTTTTGATTGTACACAGGACGAATGTAATTCCATTGCCTACGGGTATAGTCAATATCACAGGCTGGTTATCAATTTCTCAGACCAGCAGCGTCAGAGTAATATTTTTAAAAGCAGTTCATACTTTGCGGAATTTAACGTGAGGGTTACAGACACCGGCCTGGTTGTGGAGGAGGTACCTCCCCTACAGAGAACGACATCCGGTGATATTCCTATTTTTGTAATAGCACTTGTGTTAACGTTAATACTGGAATTGCTTGTGGCTTTTGTCTTTGTGTCAGTTAAGAAAGAGCCGCGAAGTATCTTAGTTGGTGTCCTGGTCGCAAATATGGTATCACTCCCCATAGTCTGGCTGGTTTTCCCGTATCTGCCCTTACATTTCCTGCTGGTAATATTATTCTCAGAGATATTTGCAGTACTGTTCGAAGGGTATTTCATTTTCCTATTCACAAAAAAGACTTTGGCGCTGGTAATGTCACTGATATTGAGCCTGTTGATGAACCTATGTAGTTTCATTATAGGCGGGATTATTTTTATTTTCCTTGTTTAGCCACCATCAACCCACACAATACGTAACCATCTTGCGGTCCTGCTTCAAATCCTCTGGGTCGTCCTCCACATCCACATGTGGCACCCCGTACTCATCGTTCATCCCTGCCACAATAGTCTCAAAATCCGACCCCGCCATCAATTCCCTTAACAGCACCACCACAGGCCCGATAATAATATAATTGCAGAACCACTGATGCAGTATCAGGTCCACCCCTTCATACCCCACATACTCCCGGAACACGTCCCTGTAATACATCTCACTCTTGCAGCAATCAAGGTAATACAACTGGTATGGTTTCCTGTCCGGATGACTGAATCCTTCCTTCATGGCATCGGTAAAACAGCTCACATCATCGCTCAGGCTTAAGTGTTTCCCGTATCCTGCATGGCTTTTCAAATACACCAGGTCCTCATACGCCAACGACTCACGCCAGAGTTCCTGCAGGCCCCCTGAATAACTCCGGCCATGGACCAGCCTTATCCGTGCCCTGATACTGTTACCATTGTGGTTGAACACAGTTTCAAAGATATCCAACCCGACCTTGTGCCCGGTAAGCTCAAAACCGGTTTTCTTAAGTTTGAGCCTGGCCCCCTGGAAGACACTGTAATCATAAAAAGCACCGAAAGGGTCAGGTCCTATCAGGAGGGTGGCATTGAATTTGCCGTCACCAAACATCATATCATATCTGGGGGCAGTACGGGCAGTTTTTTTCATTTCGTGGCATTTTGTCTATTTTTTACAAATATAACATTAACGTTCAATGAAAAACTGGAGTGTTATCCTGATAAAAACCCTCCTGACTTCAGGATAATATTATAATTAAGAAGGTATTGATTGTTTAAGAAACGGAGAATTTTAGATGGATATACAGGTCATTGATTTTGAAAAGGAAGTAAGCAAACTGGAATCGCCCCGCCGCCCCCATGACATGGTGTTCATTGACGACTCGCTGCTTCGCGCCGTGCTGTGTGAGGGTAAAGGCAAATGGTACGTCCACGATTACGACGAGTTCTTCCTTCACCACAAGGGCAGCGTGGTCATTGAATCAGACAATTCTACCATTGAGCTGAAATCCGGCACTGGTATACTGGTGCCTGCCGGAGTGCGGCACAGGACCAACTCAGAAAAACCGGCCGTGTTCCTTGTATTCAGGCACAAGCAGACTGCCTGCATGCTGGCGTAGGGCAGGATGGAGGGGCATGGGCTACCTAAAAAAACTTGAAGACATTAATCTTCCCATAGTCCTGCTCCTGGCCCAGCTGGTTACATATCCTTTTGCCATCGGCATCAGGAACCATGAGGACCCGGTTGGCAACGTTATCAGTGCCCTGCTCATCATAATTCCTGTATTTGCCATGCTGGGCCTTATCCTGAGGCTATTCTTCAAAAGGATACATACGGGAAAAAATATGGTGATTTTTCTTGACCACAGGGGAGTAAAGCTCAAAGAGATTCCAGGTCTTATCGGCATCATGATACCTATGTCATTAGTAATGCTCCTCGTGCTGCTTTACGGCATTATACTCTTCATCTATTTCTTCTTCATTACCATACCTATGTACCTCATCTTCAGGTTCGGCAAGAAAAAGGGCATGAGGAGTCTGCTGAAATGGCTGTTCAGACTGGAGGCAAAGGTATGCATCAGGCTTAAGCGGTACGAACGGGTGGGATATGTGCTGCCGTTTGTTTTCGGCACCCTGTTCTCGCTGGTACTGACCCAAGGGCATGTGGCGCTGGGAGTGCTGTACCTGCTGATACTGATGCAGTTCTCCTTTGTGGTGGCACTGTATAATGTAATCGGGCAGCAGGAAGTACTTACCCAGTGAGGGTATCCAGCAGATGGTCAAAGCCCCGGATCCATTCATCAAAATCCATTACATAGTCTACAGCACACACCTTGCTCAAGTTGCGCCCCCTAAGTAGTTCCCTGATGCGTTTACCGCCTGCTATTGTTGTGTCAGAGGGGCCATACGGATTGAACATCATACTCTTGAACACATAATCACATATGAGGAACACGTCCTCAAAGAAATAACACGTAAACCCAGGGGTATGTCCGTCGATGTGATATGCCTCGATCCCGTCCATTTCAAACCCGGTCTCAAAGGTACGATCAAAGGTAAAACCCCGGCACAGGTCGAATCTGGAATCTGCCTTATGGATACAGACATTTGCTGAAAAATGTTCCCTGTACTGGTTGGAGGCTCCCAGGAAATGGAAGTGAGTGAACAAGATAGCATCCATTCCTGCCAGATCGGTATCAAAACATGATGGACAGTCTATTATGAAGGATCTATCGTTAGTGCGTATACGGTAGGCTGCATGTTCCAGACCCAATCTGGGTGTTGAGTTCAATCTGGACACATGATCTGTGACCTGAGTTTCCACTACGCTGTAACGGGCTGAGCATTCCTCAGATGTTATGAACTTCTCTTTTGGGGCACCGCAGAAAGGACAGCGGTCAGGCAGGTATCCCACCATGTTGTAACCGCATACTGTGCAGACGAATTGTTCATCTGCCATTTCATTTACTCCGTAAATACAGATAGTTTGCTAAATTAAAAAAAGGGATTGGTAACGTGTACCAATCCATATATCCATCAAGGCATTGGCGGGTAAGGATTCATGTAATTGGGCATCAAAATCTTCCATTTCATGTATTCCTGCCTCCAATTAATAAAGGACCAAGTGTCCGATTCATCGAGTCAATCCCCTATGTGATCTAATCGATAATTCCAACGCAGTTACTGCATTAAGGAATTGAAAAAAACTCAGTCTTCCCGTTCCAGTTCCTGGACCACATCATTGACGGTCAGTTCACCTTTAGCTGCCCGTTTCACCATAGGATAAATGAACGAACAATCATCCAAGGCGTTCCATCGCGCCTCTCCCACTTTCCTGATTACTTCGTTCATGACCTTGCCGCAATCCTTGCAATAGCTGGTTTCACTTTCTATTCCGCATATTTCACATTCCATATAAGTAACCCCATTATACATGTTAGAAT
>PYCK01000174.1 GCA_009649835.1 Candidatus Methanocomedens sp.
CTTTTTACCCGCATAAATACCATACCCGTAACATTTCGTAAAATCTTTTGGTATGTCCCTGGCATCTTTTACCATGTCATTTATCGCCTTGCGGTAGGCAGGTTTTGTGAAATACAACCACAACATCCTGCCAACTGCTTTAAAAGAATTGGTAATACCGCTCAATTTGACCTCATTTATGGCCTGTTCCATTTTCTTCAACTTGCGGGGTCTTGACACTATATCCTGGAGTCCTGCATTTTCCAGTAACTTTTTCCAGTTCCCGGCAGTCTCCGGCTTAACCCCGCCAATTGCACTAATGCCGTACTCAATTAATTCTATTGAAGGTGTGTCCATCCATGTAACCTCATTTAGCCCGATATACCCGCCTTTTTTCACAACCCTTGTATATTCGTTAATGGTTTTTTCTTTATCCTCGGGAAATGCTGTAACCGATTCACTGATCACTGCATCAAATGTATTATCCTCAAATGGCAAGTTCTGTGCATCCGCCACCCTGAACTCGACCCTATCGTCCAGACCTTGCTTTTTGGCTCTTGCTGCAGACACTTCCACCATTCTCTTTGAAATATCGATACCTAAAATCCTGCACCCAGAAATTTTTGCAATCCTGCATGCAGATATTCCGCTGCCGCACCCGATAATAAGTAAAAATGAATCCGAATCTACATGACACAGTTCCAATAGTTCTTTTGTGGCACCCAAACCCCCTGCGTGTTTTGTAATACCCATTTCGGCCTGCACATCAAAGTAAGGATTTTCCAGTTCAGTGGTTTTTTTATTCGTTATTTTAATTCCAGCCCCATTGTTCATTCATACCACACCTTCACACCATCCTCACCCCAATCGAACACTGGTCCCCCACGCACCACACCCTCCATACGCTCACGCAGAGCATGCGCAACAATAGGCAGCGCGATAGTAGCATCCACGAACACCTGCACTTTCCTGGCATCCCCGGCCACCTTACCCCAGGACACTGCCTCGTCAAAGGTACAGCCGGACAGCCCGCCCCAGTGGGGTGCATCCGTGGTATACTGGATGGCATAATCATGCCCCCCCACATCGCCGCCCATCAGGGACGCGATCACCTCGGTCTGCTGGATAAAGTTCTTAGGCACACCGCCGCCAACATACACCACACCCGTCTTTGTAGACTGCTCCACAATTCTAGTGATCTCATCCGCATCCTTTATCTGGTCCACCATTATTTCATGTCCACGGCGGCGGGCATATACCAGCCCGATGCCTATCGACGAATCAGTCAGCGCGGGCACGAATATTGGCACATTATGCTCATATGCACTCACGATAATAGAATCACTCCGAGCGCCCATCTCCTTCAGCCGGGCACCCAGCAGCGAGATGAACTCCCTGGATGAATAATTCCTGCCTTTTTCAAGGGATGCCCCGAAATCACCAATAAGCCGGTCTGACTCCCTGAACTCCTCCTCTACTGCGAACACATCATGTATCCGGTCAATGCCATGCCTGAACAGTGTCTCGTCGTCTGCCATGTGCGTGCCCACATAATGCTTCCTGTCCAGGCTCTCATGGATATCGTGGAAGATATTGGCACCGGTGGACACCAGGCAGTCTATTAAACGATGCTGGATAAGGAATGTGATGATGCCCCTCATGCCCGCAGGCACCATTGCACCGGACAGCCCCATCATGATAGTGACCTCATCCTCCTGCAGCATACGGACCCAGGCCTCCACTGACTCACCCAGTTTCCTGCCCTGGAAACCGGTCTCGGTCATGGCATGGGTAATCTCGCTGACTGACCTGCCCCTTACATCCATGGGTACAGTGGGATGGTGGGTAAAATGTTCTTTATTCATTTGAACCACCATCGAAAACCAAGATATTTGTAGTCATTGACATAATCGATCCAGATTGATTTTAGCAGTCTAAGGACTTATTCCTTGTTATTGATCATTCTTTCTGATCTCATATCTACGTCAATTTGCCTGGTAGTAAAAGTATAACCAACTACCAACTTATGCGCAACCCTCCTTCACTTTGATATTCTTTTTATCGATATATTTTTAGCATATTGGGAGTTCCATGTATAACTTAGTGAGAGACAATGTCTAAAAAATCAGATGTTTTTGAGAAAACGTTAGAACTCCATAAGTCAAATTCAAAAGAACTTAAAAGCCGCCTGATTGTTGTTGAAAATAAAATTACCAATATGCTAACGGTTTTCAAGATTATTCAGATATTCTTGGGCTTGCTAATAATTTTGATCATAGCGTATTGTATATCCACATATTATCTTAATAACTATACCCCGCTGCTCTGCTGCGGTTGAGACAAACCGTAGTATTAACTGATCTATTAAATATCCATATCCTTAATGCCGTAAATCCTGTATATCTTTTTTCATGGATATGGCACCTTGCGGGCACTTGTGCCTGCACAGCCCGCAGCCGAAGCAGGCCTGGATATCAGCCACGACCAGACCGTCCTTTTCATATCTTGCGCCGAAGGGACAGACTGATGTGCATAAGCCACATCCATTGCATTTTTGTGGGTCAGTTGAAGCTTTTTCGTGTCCCTTATGCAACGCTGAACTTATTCCCAGATTCAATCCTTCTGTGCCGTGACATACCTTGTTGTCACAATTGCAGATAGTAGAGATGAAAGGGGGTTTCACAGTCCAGACACTGTGGAAACATCCTTTTTCTTCATAGACTTCCATGATCTCTTTTGCCTCTTCCGGAGAGATGTTGATATATTTCAACTCTGGTATGTCATCTGCCAGATCGCCAAAAGCTCCCACACCCATACAGCATGCTTCGCTGTTCCCTTTATGACGACGGCACCAGCAGTCGAACAGGGCCACATGTCCTGAAATGTCAACAACCCTGCATGCTTCCTCAAGAGTGATCACCTGGCCTATATGGTACTGCTCAACTAACCGGTTAACAGCTGGCCGTATTGCATGTTTAACCAGTGGGGTCTTAAGCAGAAATGGTATTCCTTTGAACAGGACCTGGTACTGGGTCATAAAACCTGAAGCAGGGATATTTTCTTTTGCCAGGTCAAGGTAGATGGCCCGGGAAAGTTCAAGTCGCTGGTGGTCATCCAGATGCTTTTTTTCAAAATTATCAATATGGTGGAACCATTTGTTCCCTTTCCCGTGCTGCACGCAGAACTTGCACACTATCCCTCCCTCCCAATCAGCCTGCATACCTGGCATATATCGCTGGCTGTGGGTTCGCCGCAGATGCTGCATGTGTTGAGGGATTGCTGCGGGAAGTTGTGTCTTAAGGGTTCTGCCATTTTGTCAAGGCTGCGCAGTACGGCGTACTTGGTACCAGGGTGCGGCACTTCGAAATCGTTTAGCATATCCCTTACCTCGCCCCTGATGGCGCTGTACGCATAGGGACATTCACTGAAATCAACAGGCAGGTCTTCTAAAATGGCATAGAGTGCTACTTCCCGTTCGGGAATATCGCGCAGGGGTTTTGAGCGCAGTATAAGCCCGGGCTGGGCGCAGGCTGGTACCATCCTGACCATGCGTTCCACGTCCCCGCGCAGCAGGTTCATGAGCACGGTCTGGGCCTCGTCGTCCAGGTTGTGACCCACAGCCAGCCGTGTGGCACCGTTCTCGCGGGCTGTCTTGTTGAGCAGGTGCTTGCGAAGTGCTCCGCAGTAGCTGCACGGTCCCTTCTCGCCCCCTTTTGCTACGATCTGGTCAAGTGTGGAACCGTATTCATCCTTGAAGGAGGCGATGATGTGTTCGATGCCCAGTTTCGAGGTTATCTCTTTTGCGTGGCGCAGGGTATTAGGCCTGTATCCGGCTATGCCTTCATCGATGGTTATTGCAATGATGTTTATGTCTGGGCGCTCACCGAATAGTTTGTGCAGGAGGTACAGGAGGACGGTGCTGTCCTTACCGCCGCTTAAGGCTACTGCTATGGTGTCGCCCTTCTCGATCATGCGGTGTTTACGTATGGTGTGCTTGACCTTGCGCTCTATGTCTTCGATGAGGTGGGGGGCGCAGAGGTGGGCTCCGCTGTAGGGCTGGAAGTGAATAGCTTTTTTGTGGCATTTCCTGCATTTCACTGGGGGTAAAAGGAGTCACAATATGTTATATTTAATGCGTAACATCTGGATGTGCAATTTATAGCCTTAAAAACGATACATTTTTTTAGTAATACGAATATACATTATAGTTGATTGCAATGGCTGAAATGGATACATTAAAAATGCATAAAATGGCAAAGATGTTGTCAGAGGTTATACATCTGGATGAAACAGATATTTTCATCTTATTGAGCTTACTGGCAAACAGTAAGATAACCAATAACGAACTGGCCAGGATCATGGATTACAAAGACGGAAATTCTGTGGCATACCATATACGCACCATGCAAAAGGAAGGAGTGATAGATAAATTCACCATTACTCCCAACTGGAAGCGAATGGGACTGCCAACTGAGTTCATTATCCTGGCTGAAGCAGAGAATGAGGAACAACTGCTTGAGATCGAGAAACTCCACGTAAAAATGGTGGATGAATATATGTCCGAGCAGGGGGATATGGCTTTGATTCCCATGATATCGGGCTGTGTCCTGCTGGGGAATGTCTATCACTGTTTTGGTGACAAGACCATGGCAGTTATAGAGGGCAGGGCGACATCTGACCAGGATGCTGCTGTTTATAGTAAAAATTATCTTGTGAAAAGGTATCCCAATGTCAAAGTGAGTTTACTTATCAATAAATACAAGACGATTGGTGATTTCTTTATTGATAAGCATACAATTGAAAAACTGAAAGAATTTTTCCAGCTTAATGAAGCGGGCAGTCCTGCCTGTACAATAGAAGACTTACATGATCTGCCTTTAGAGGGTTGATCCCATTGTAAACAAGAATACCGTATAGTTTGGCACGGTCAATGTAAGAACCATCCTTTCTTTTAGTCGCTGTCCTTTTACGACGGGATCGTTAAGCAGGGGACTGGATTTCATTATTCATGAGACATAGATTTATTCTGATAAACACGGATTTTGACGCATCTATATCAAAAATATGTTCCTACAGCTTATTCTTGTTATGTCATCAGTCCCGATTACCCGAAATATCAATTCTCTTTTTCACCTTTTCCCACGATTCTGTGATTAAAAAACTCTCTTCCATATTTTCCACCATTATCATGAATTTCTTCATGGGAATAGCTAATGTGAGTTCATTCTTACCCACAAAAGGCCGCGCTGAGACATCAAACATCCCAATAATACCTTTAGGTTGATCGGAATCAATCTCAAGATATGGATACTGTACGATGGTAGAACAACCTGCACCAAAAGGTGAACGTACCCCGTCCACCTCTGGTACATCAAAACCTGTCAAAGTGAAAAGACCTGAGAGGACGTCTGGTCTGGCATAGAAGATAACCACATCCGGCTCATCTGATTCTTCAATACGGTCCCACCGTTTGAACACTATGAAACGGGATGGAGCACTGAAAGAAGGGATGTTTTGGTATAATTCCTTTACAATTTCAGGTGATTTCTTATATCTTTCACCCTCAAGCTCACCTTGGATTCCGCAGGAAAGGAAGAATTCGAAGTTTGGCATAAGTTTATCTGAAAATCCCAGATATTTTTTACCACCCGGGCAACCGATTGAGTCGCTGTTGAAACACAATGAAGTGCCCTTGCGCACCTTTGACAGCGTATTTATTACGCACCTGGATAAAGAACCGGGAGCCTCCAGTTCAGCGTGCCCTTTTTCATCGGTGTAATAGAAGATGATGGGAAGCTCTGCATTATTAAAATACTTTTTCCATTGTCTTATGAATCGTTCTTTTAGCTCCATGTCCATAGATTGACACTCCTGTTTGGTGTTCTTTTTTAATAATCTATGATTGTATTAATTTTTATTTATCTCTTTCCAGTGATAACAGTTCCTAAACTTGACAGGACTATCTTTAAGTTTTAGCTAAAAGTGCAGTTAGCATGTTTGGATG
>PYCK01000175.1 GCA_009649835.1 Candidatus Methanocomedens sp.
GTTGTTTATAATCATACTTGCTGCTCATGGGTATCTAGCTCTCAGGGTGGTGTGTAATGTTGTATAAAACTATTGATAATTGCTTATTTCGATTGCATATTCTGAGAAATCAGACAATCAGACAATCAAACTATCAGATTATCAGTCTATCACTATCAGTCTATCAGACTATAACATGTACCTGCGGCCTGTGGTCGATGAATACGGATTCAACAGGCAGCCTTTCAACAAGTTTTAACATAGCCGGGTTCTCAGTTGCGTAGTGGGTTGCATCTATTAACGATATGTATCTGGCATACGGCATCACATCGTGACGCATCTCAGCTGAAATAAAGGCATCAGCTCCGGCATCCAGTGCCATCTCGATATACTCGCTCCGAAGTCCGCTGCCGCCCAGGACCATCACAGTCTCAATTTCATGATCCCCTATATACCTCACATGCGTATCCAGCCGCCTGGCTGTAAATTCTGCAAGTTTTTCCGTATCTGTAGGGGCAACATTTCCTATCCGGCCCAGGCCGGCAGTTCTTACATTCGATAGTCCAAGTAATTCTGCAAGGACGTCATTGACCCCACCGGGCGCACTGTCATAGTTGGTATGCATCACATAGATCGATATGTCGTTGTCCAGTGCTATCTTCAGGGTATCGGCCAGGGTTTTTGAGATATGGTTGACAGGTTCGTAGATGGGGGTATGGTGGGCCACCAGCAGGTCAGCACCGGCCCGGGCAGCCTCCTGCAGTACATGGTCAGTAACATCCAGGGCAGTGGCAATCTTATTGATCTCATTATCCAGGTCAAGTATTAAGCCGATCCTGCACCTGTCCGGTTCATCAGCCAGTTCTGGTGGAGCTATCTTCTCAAGGAATCCGGTTATCTCTGGAATCTTCATGTTGTTCTGTCCTCTCAAAGTGTTATTGAATTCAGGCAAGCATAATACTTTACGATTGCACAGTACAGAGGCTGTCTAACTATTACTGTGAGTAATGAAATCATTCCTATTTTGATCTAAAGCCATATCCTGCCTTTTTTCTCCCGGAATTTTAAATTGCCGGACAGCCTCTCAATTCTATAAAAAAAATATGCCCAGGACGGGATCCGAACCCGTGACCTCCAGATTTCTCAGGAGACCATAAGACGCTCTCTGTAATTTCCCTATGAGTCTGGCGCCCTAACCGACTAGGCCACCTGGGCATGAAGGTACAACCTACATTCCCTGATATGATAAAAATATATCGCTAACACTTGTGTTTTTCACCTGTAGAATTTTATAGGTGAAAAACCGATATATTCATCAAACACCCTCGCAGCTGCGATACCTTCGATCTCGAATATCACAATCTCTATTACCATAAAGACCTCAGTGAACTCCCGAAAGCACCCCATAACGATATCACTGCCGCTGCATGCTGATGCATGGATATGTATCTTAGGTTTATCGCCCTCCCAAAAAATGTTGCCCACACCCATTATTTCACTGGCATTGTCGACCTGTGTCCTGGTAACCTCTGGTGGTATACATTTCTCTTTTGGTCCGGTTACTACATTGGCACCGCCGGTTGCACCGAGTAAGAAAAAGAAGGCCGACCTGATATCCTCATTAACAACCAGCTCTTCCAGTTCATGCAGCAGGTCTTCTTCGTGGTCGACACGGGCAACGAAAACGCGGCCCATTTTTCCTTGTGTATAATCCATGTTACAAAATTATCCTCAAATTTTATTATTCCATATCCTTCATCATCGCAATCTCATCGCAGTCAGGGAAACGCGGACAATTCACACACATGCTCCATAGTTTATGCGGGAGGATAGACTTGTCCACCACCTTGAATCCATGATATTCAAAAAACTCACTTGCATAGGTCAGGGTTACCACATGCCTGATCCCCAGTTGCGGGACCTCCCTGAGACATGCTTCAAGTATCCTTGAACCATATCCCTTTCTTGTCTTATCCGGGGCAACGGCCAGGGACAATATCTCTGCATAATCCTCCCATGTCACATGCAGGGCGCAGCAGGCGATTATCTTGTTATCCTCCTCGATAACATAAAAATCCCTGACCAGCTCATACAGTTCCCCCATAGCCCGCGGCAGCATGACCTCCTGCCTGGCATATATGTTGATCAACTGCCTGATCTGCGGCACATCTTCGATCCGAGCCTTTCGTAACAAAATCCTGGAACCACCTGAAATCTGGTATAACCTCTATTATCTTCAAATTAAATGTTCTTTTCTACATGGTATTTCACATTCTCAGCGTACTGCTTAACGTCACGTTTCAGTTTTTCCTCAATAAAAGATAACATGGATAACAAAAAAATGCTTTTGGGTTTCAGCGTCAATTTATAGGATACAATAGTGCTGGAATTAGTATCCTCCTTAAGATCGATCTCACCGCTCATCCTGATACCCTTTGCCTTGCCCACCCATTTCCCATGGTATGGCGGGTCCAGTTCAACAGTCGTACTGCGCATCTCGATCCTTTTTATAATAGGTCCGATCTGGAACTCCATTACCCACAGGTTGGTATTGGGTCCTGTTACCTTACATGCCAGCAGCCCGGGAATACAGTGAGTACTCATTTTTGGGTCAGCCATCAGACCCCATACCGATTCTATAGGAGCTTTCACTTCAAATTCTATCTGTGATTCAGGCATTTGTTCTCATATGGTATATTAGTATGTGCAGTAATTAATTGTTCGTAATCTGGTTTAGCAGGAAAGTATGCTTTGCAAAATGAACCGGTATTACAACCGATCTCCCTGCGGCTGACCCAGGTTCGAATCGATCATTATCGCCGATCTGCCAGGCATGGCATTTGCTGCTTTTTTCTCTTTAGAGTCCTCTTCCAGGTATAGTTCAACCTTGCAGCCAAAGTGTGATTCAAGTATTGGTATTGCACTTTTCAGGAAATTATGTTCCTCCTCCTGCCCCATATCAACAGACGGTGCCAGGGCAGGGTCATCCATGTATTTGCCCAGTATCTGGTTCACCTGTTTGCCATACCGCTTCAGGTCAGTGGACATCAGGGCCTTCATGATCTGCCCCCTGTCCTTGGTCTTTGCAAACTCCTGCCTGAAAATACCGGCAAGTTCGAACTTCCACCCTGCCGCCGTAACAAGCCTGATGACCTGGGGCGTGGTTATCCTGGCAACCTTGATTATCTCCTTTATATCATCAGTCAGGTCCTGGAGCATGTTCCATTTAAACTCGCTTGATTCGCTGACCACATCAGTGTCATATTCAGGCCATCGGGACTGGCAGATAAAACCATCATGTCCGGTGAACTCCCATACTTCCTCGCACAGGTGTGGGGTAATGGGGCTCAAGAGCATTGTAATAGCCCCCCTGCCCTGGTCGTAGAGTTCCATATTGACAGGTGAGCGGGCATAATCAGACAGTTCATCGACAAGCTTCATGATATGGTTGATGGCATCCTTGAGTTTCAGGTCCTCAAAGGCCCCGGTTGCGCCCTTTATGGTGCTGTTTATTATGAAATTAATATAATCGTCACTGGCATCTGTTGTATCCTTCACTGGACCGGGCGGTTCCACCAGCAGGCGGAAGGTCTTTTCAAGGAATTTGTGGACGCTCTCAATACCAGTATCAGACCATTCCAGTTCCCGCTCAGGGTTCGAGCCGAACAGGATAAAGAAGCGTGAAGCATCGGCACCATACTTTTCCATAAGTACCTGTGGGTCTACCACATTACCCAGGCTCTTGGACATCTTTGCGCTCTTCATGATATATTTACTGCCGCAGGCACTGCACGAATCACCCTCGAAATTTTCAGGGGATAAGAACCTGCTGCACTGCTCGCAATAAGGTGCTTCCTTGTTCACCATGCCCTGGGTCAGCAGCCTGGCAAAAGGTTCTTTTACATCTGTCAGACCGATATCCCTCAGTGCCTTGGTAAAGAACCTGGCATACAGCAGGTGCAGGATAGCGTGTTCGATGCCTCCGATATACTGGTCTACAGGCATCCAGTATGACGCGGCTTCCCTGTCAAACGGGACATCTTCTGAGCTAGGAGAGCAGTATTTGAAGAAATACCAGGATGAGTCCACAAAGGTATCCATGGTGTCGGTCTCCCTGCGGGCAGCCCCGCCGCATGTTGGACATGTGGTTTCGATAAAGGTCTGTGAAGTGGCCAGCGGGTTGCCGCTGCCTGTGAATTCCACGTCCTTGGGCAGGCTGACAGGCAGATCCTTGATCGGTACGGGCACGGTGCCGCAGTTGTCGCAGTAGATTATTGGAATTGGTGTGCCCCAGTAGCGCTGCCTGGATATGAGCCAGTCCCTTAGTTTGTAATTGACAGTCCGCTTACCCAGGTCCATACTTTCCAGTTTCTCGCTTATACCGGTTATGGCATCACGGTTGTTCTTGCCGTCGAACTCGCCGCTGTTGACCAGTACCCCGTTATCTACGTAAGCTTCGGTCATCGCATAGGCATCAAGTTCCATGTCCTCTGGCTGGATCACTACCTTGATGGGAATGTCATATACCTTTGCAAACTCGAAGTCGCGCTGGTCGTGGGCGGGCACTGCCATCACAGCTCCACCGCCGTATTCGTAGATAACAAAATTGCCAACAAATACCGGGATTTTATCTCCTGTCAGCGGGTTTACAGCGTACTTCCCGATGAATAATCCCTTCTTGTCCCTGTCTGCGGCTATGCGCTGGAACTTATCTTCCTGCTGCACTTCGGCAAGGAAGTCCTCAAACGGTGCCTGGTAATTTGTACCTTCCACCCATTCTTTTATCAGGGGGTGCTCGGGTGCGAATACCATGAACGTGACCCCGAACACGGTATCGGGCCTGGTTGTGAATATAGGAATGGTCTCGCCCGTATCGGCAATGTTGAAATTGATGATGGTCCCTTCGCTGCGCCCTATCCAGTTGCGCTGCATCAGCTTGACAGATTCAGGCCAGTCCAGGCTGTCCAGGTCAGAGAGGAGTTCATCGGCATAGTCGGTTATCTTGAAGAACCACTGCTTCAACTCCTTCTGCTCAACCACTGATGAGCACCGCCAGCATCTGCCGCTGATGACCTGCTCGTTGGCAAGTACGGTGTTGCAGTCGGGACACCAGTTGATGATGGCGCTCTCCCTGAGAGTCAGGCCCCGTTCATACAGTTTCAGGAATATCCACTGGTTCCATTTGTAGTAGTCCTCATCAAGGCTCTGTATCTGCCTTGACCAGTCGTATGACAACCCCATTTCCTGCTGCTGGGCCTTGATGGACTCGATATTGCTGCGGGTCCAGGTTTCCGGGTCTATCTTCTGCTTGATGGCTGCATTTTCTGCAGGCAGCCCGAAGGCATCGTAGCCCATTGGATAGAGCACATTGTAACCCTGCATCCGTTTATACCTTGCAATGCCATCACCAATGGAATAATTACGCAAATGTCCCATGTGCAGAGCTGCTGATGGGTACGGGTACATCTCAAGGCAGTAGTATTTTGGCCTGGATGGGTCCTCTGTTACTTTGAAAGCGCCTGATTCTTCCCAGCGCTGCTGCCATTTTGGCTCGATTTGTTTGGGATTATAGTTGGAGTCCATTTAATGATCGCTCCGGCGATATGAGATGGTAATGTGGATAAACATATAAGTAGTATCCACTTCAAAAAGTATGGTATTTTGACCGGATTTACAGGATTTACAGGATATTAACGTTGCGGAATATCCTGTCGATCCTGTCGATCCTGTCTAATAATTTTCAAATTACCCTTAGATTTGAAGTGGATACTATAAGTATTATATTTCTGGTACGGCGACATCCATAGTGTGGCGAAATTATATAAAAGTTAAGCAACTAATTCTTTTTGAAATTGGATTGACTCTATGTGATATTCTGGATCATGAATGTCAT
>PYCK01000176.1 GCA_009649835.1 Candidatus Methanocomedens sp.
ACGAGAACCCGCCCGGCTGCGACCCCCTGTCTCCTGACAACCTGCTTGCCATCATGAACGGCCCCCTGACCGGCGCACCTGCCACCAACTGCGTCAACTTCGCGGTCTGTGCCAAAAGCCCGCTCACAGGCACCTGGAACGACAGCCACTGCAACGGCTGGTGGGGCACAGAACTGCGCAGTGCCGGGTATATGGGTATCATCATCAGTGGACAGGCCGACTCCCAGGTATACATCAACATTGTGGATGACAAAGTGGAGATACTGGATGCTGCCGACCTGTGGGGTGTGGATACGTTCTCAACCCAGGCAGTCCTGAAAAAACGCCATTCCACCAACCGTGAGGCCAGGGTGCTGACCATCGGGACCGCAGGTGAGAGGATGGCAAAACTGGCAGGCATATTTGCAGAGAACCGCACAGCAGCCCGTGGTGGACTGGGTGCGGTAATGGGCAGCAAGCACTTGAAGGCCGTAGTGGTGTCCGGGCATGGGAAATTTGAACCCGCAGACCCTGAAGCATTCAGGGCTATCAGGAAAAAGATCAACAAGAAGGTCAGGACCAGTACCGGTGTGGAAAACCTAAGGAAGATGGGTACTTCAGAACTTGTGGAAATAGTAAATGAAACCGGCGGCTGGAGTAATCGCAATTATACATCAGGGCGGGACGACAAACTATCAGAGCACCTGGACGGTTTTGCCATAAAAGAAAAATTGTGGGATGGCGGCAGCAGACGCAGACCCTGCCCGGGCTGTGCCATACAGTGCAGCCACCTGGCAGTCGTGCAGGAGGGGCAATATCGCGGATTGACACACGACGGTCCCGAGTTCGAGTCCATTACCCTGCTGGGTTCCAACTGCGGTATCGATGACCCGGTAGCGGTCACGACGTGCGAACACCTGTGCGATACATACGGACTGGATAGCATTAGCACGGGCAGCACTATCGCCTTTTTGATGGAATGCTATGAACGGGGGCTGATCAGTAAGGAGGATACGGACGGGGTGGAACTTACCTTCGGCAGTGTCGATGCATTGATCGAAACCATCCACATGATGGGGTCAGGTGAAGGGGCACTGGCATTTGCTGCAAACGGCACCAGGGATGCCTCTGAAAGAATAGGGCAGGGTACAGAAGATTTCGCTATGAACGTCAAGGGCCTGGAGATACCTGCATACCTGCCCCAGACCGCAAAGGGCCAGGCACTGGCCTATGCCGTATCAGACAGGGGTGCCTGCCACCTGCGTCCATGGACCTACGGGAAAGAAGTGCTTGGCAGGGGCGGACAACTGGACCCAATGGCCACGGCCGGAAAAGGTGAGATGGTCTGGGACGGGCAGCAGCGCAACGCTATCTATGATTCTATAGGAATCTGCAAGTTTTTCACGTACGCTGCCGGATTGGATGAGCTATTAGAACTATATACTGCCTCGACCGGATTTGATATGAACCGTAACGAATTCGATATGGTGGGCAGGAGAGTGGCTGTACTTACCCGTGCTTTTAACAACAGGGAAGGATTTGGCAGGGATCAAGACACCTTGCCAGGCAGGGTAATGAAAAGTGGCAGCAATCCAGTAACAGACCTGGAACTGGATGCTATGCTGGATGAATTCTATGATTCGTCTGGTTTTACCAGTGATGGAATTGTGCCCGAACAGCTATTAATAGAACTTGGGATCAAGTGAACTAATTAAGGGACTGCCCAGAAATAAGTTTGTAAAATTAACAGACGATTTGTGTAGATATACAGCACATACGCCAATCTGAATTACAGTTTTCTACATAACAATCAATAAAAATTAACCGCAGATGAACGCGGATAAACGCAGATACAACGCCGCAAATCTGCGTTCATCTGCGGTTTGAATTCTCCCATCTATATATCTGGCGGGAGACTATAAATTGATTTTGACAGGTTAGTATCAAGTAAGCCCTTAGTGAACCAATGTAAGTGAACCGGGTCACACCATCATGGATCTCAACTCTTCCACCAGTTTCTGCTGGATAGTAGAGTTGCGGTCGCCGCCGCACACACATCCCCTTATCCCGATAACATCAGGACCGATCTGGTTTATTGCCTCTATATCCTCAAACTTGATGTTACCTGCAATGGCGCTAATAAGCCCCAGGTCATGGGCAGATTCCACGAATTGTGATAGTTCCTCATTGGTCATGAACTCGAATGTTGAACGGCCGTCCTTGATGCCCGTATCCATCATTACCACATCTGCACCGTAATCTGCACAGATAGGAGGCAGTTCACGTAACGGGATGGAGTTTATACGTTTATAATCAGCATAGCCTGAAATAACGACCTTCTTACTCGGGTCATAATCCTTTACAGATTTCACCACATGCTCCACCATATCAATGGCCTGCTCAGTGGTCTGGACATCATACAATCCTACTTTCACATAGTCAGCACCGGATACAGCAGCACCCAAAGCTGCAAGGGATGCGGTTCCCGGTTTATAGTTCATATCCCCGATAGTTGCACTGACCGGGGTCTTACCCATTGCTTCTTTGACTGAGCGGATGACCCACGGGAAATTTGCACCAAGACTTCCCTCTTTCGGGTTCTTGACATCTATTATATCGGCTCCACCGTTGTAAGCAGCCTTAGCTTCCTCAAGATTGATGGGACTTACCAGTAATTTCATATCCTTATACCTCTGATTCGTGAAGCAAATAATACCCTATCGTAATATATATGTTGCTATATCGTTCAATCAGGATTCTGCTAATGTGGTCAAATGTTCTTCATTCAATTCATAAGACTTTAATATGAATAATACGAATAGCCATATTGACTGATAAAAAAAGTGATGAGAATAACCGGTTTTAACATTTTTACCAAGATTCCATGTTTAGAATAATATTTGTCCTGGATATTTTAAACGGAAAGGTAGTGCATGCCGTAAAAGGGGAACGTGAAAAATACGGCCCTATACATAATTTCAGTAAAGTCTGTGAATCTTCAGACCCACTCCATATTGTGGATGAACTTTCACCCAGGGAGCTCTATATAGCAGACCTGAACAGGCTGGAGGGTAGTGGAAGTAATGATGAGGTCATCAAACAATTGGGTTGGAAGACCAGTTTAATGCTTGATTGTGGGGCATCCACTATGGATGATGTACACCTGGGCCAGGAGATGGCAGGCTCCGTAATCCTGGGAACAGAAACTGCAACCCTTGAGTTGGTGGAAAGTGCATCAAACTTCTATCCCCGGTCTATAAACATGAGCATTGATATCAAGGACGGCAACATCCTCACCAGTGAACCGGCCTTTAATATTCCGCCTATTGACCTGATTAAGATGCTGAATGGATATGATATTAATGACCTGGTCATACTTGAACTGAGCAAGGTCGGGACATCAAGCGGTATTAATACAGAGTTCCTGAAGCAGGTTGTGGATCATTCGAACCATAACATACTACTGGGCGGCGGTATAAGGAATAAGGATGATATCAGCCACCTGAAGGATATTGGCCTGGCAGGTGTGCTGGTGGCCACTGCGGTGCATAACGGTGCGCTGCCCCTGGATATGATCAGGTAGGTCAGGCTTTTAAGCGCAGAATAAGTTCCTCAGGGTCCAGTAGTTCCTGCTTGCCCGATTCCATATCTTTCAGCGCCACCTTACCCTGTGCCACTTCGTCCTCACCGACTATCACGGCCCACCTGGCCCTGACAGTATTGGCAAATTTTAACTGGGCGCTAAAACTCCTACCCATAACGTCCACGTCTACAATTATGTGTTCCCGCAGGGAGTCGGCGATGCGCATGCCTTCTTTTCTGGTCTCGTCAAAGCAGACCACAACGGCCCGATCTTCAGCAGGAGGTTCTGTCGTGCATACTTCCATTACCCTGTCAAACCCGAGGGCAAAACCTGTGGATTCCACTTCTTTCCCGCCGAACAGGTGGGCCAGCCTGTACGACCCGCCGCCGCAGACCTGGTTCTGCGCTCCCAGGCCGCTGCTGTATATCTCAAAGACCATGCCTGTATAATAGTCCAGGCCCCTGGCAATGCCGAAGTTGACAGTGTAGTCAAGGCCGTGGGTGTCCAGCAGCTCCAGCAGTGTCCTGAAGGTCGCCAGTTCTTCTATGTCGCCCAGAAGTGCTTTTGCTTCATCCACTGCACTGCTGCCGGTGAGTCCTATGAGTTCGAAGAGTTTTTCCCTCATCTCGATATCTGCATCGATCTCTTCCAGGTAGTCTTCCAGGCCCTTGTCGTCCTTCTTATCCACGAGGCGCATTATCTGCCCCTGGGTGTCGGTGTCCAGCCCCTCGAACAGGGTCCTGATTATACCCAGGTGTCCGACATGGAGTTCGCCGTCCACACCTGCTTCGTGGAGCATCCGGCAGGCCAGGGCTATGACCTCGGCGTCGGCTTCGGGCCTGGGGCTGCCTATGATCTCGGCGCCGAACTGCCAGAATTCCCTGAAACGTCCTTTCTGGGGGCGCTCGTACCTGAAGCAGTTGTCGAAGTAGTAGAGTTTGATTGGGCGGGGTGCGCGCTGGAGTTCGCTGACGTAGAGCCTGATTACGGGGGCTGTGAGTTCGGGGCGCAGGGCTATTTCGCGCTCACCCTTGTCCTTGAAGTTGTATATTTCACCCAGGATACCTTCGCCGGATTTTAGTGTGAATAGTTCGATGTGCTCGAAGGTGGGGGTCTTTATTTCGTTGTAGCCCCATCGTTTGGCGGTTTGGCGGAGTTTGTTTTCGATGTGTCTGCGTTTTCGGGTATCTTCGGGGAGGAAGTCCCTGGTACCTCTGGGTTTGTTGATCTTCATGTGTGGGTCTCCGTTGTATGGGGGGTGATTAGGATGTTATGTGAAATAGGTTTTGTTATGGGTGGTCTTTCTAATTAGAGTACATCAGGTATTATAGGCATCGTTACATCTTGTCTGGGGCATACTGGTGACTGTGAAACGGGGAATTATGCTCGTATTGATAGAAAAGTTAACTTGAGTTTGTCACATTAGCTTTCTTCACATTAATATCATCGGTTGACCCTCACAATTAAAATATACATATTTAAATAGTTTATATTCATAATTATACCCCGCAGCTCTGCTGCGGTTGGGTGTGCCATCGCAACGTTTGACATATAAATTACGAATACTGCATTATAATTTTCCTTTTTATCTTAAGTACCTAAGCATCCACAGACAGACCCTCATTCCCGGAATTTCCCATCAGCAGTGCGACCATCCCCCACCCCCTGGCTAACACCAACATCACCCCACAAAATCCTCAAGAGATTCTTCCGGCTGCATCCTTTCTACAACAGGCTGCATATCAATGTACATTTTAGGAAAATCAGTCTGCCTGTACTTTTCCACCACCCTGAACCCCAGCCTCTCATAGAAACTCATACTTTCGGGCTTGGAATCCACAGTAAGGTACCGGCAGCCTATGATCCCGGACACAGATAAAGCCAGCCCGATAGCAGCCAGGACCAGGAACCTGCCAAACCCCTGCCTCTCACAAGTTTCCTCAACCGCCAGCCTGGCAATCTTGATACTTGGGTATTTATGATACGGATAACCGTCTACACCATCTGCTTCATCAATGGCCTGGACCTCTATGGTATCGGCAACAATAGCGAAAAATCCTGTAATACTCTTATTCAGGCAGCAGAGATATGTCCGGCTTATCATTTCGTCCTGGTCATCCAGGGCATCATTTATCAAAAAGTCGTTAAGTTCGGCATTTGTGGACGTAAAAGAAGTTACATCGTACCTTTTTGTTAAAGGCACAATAGAAGGTTTATCTGCAAAGATTGGTTCGGATTCCATCAGTGTTTAAAATTGCATTTATATATCTGCCTGGCTTCCTTGAACATGTCCACCTGTTCCCTGGTCACTTTTGGATTTTTCTTATCCATCCAGAACTGTTTGGCATCTTCATCCTTCAGTATCAATCCAAACTCAATTGGTTTTGCCATATTTTCTCTATTTAAGAGTTATTTTATTATGATATAATATTTACTCTTCTACAATTTCAGCAACATCATTTCTTCAATTCACTTGAGTTGGAACAAATAGATGATATACGATTATCTCTTCTCTTTCAATTTTGCTTACTTATTTGATCAGGAATATTCTTATAAAACACTCCTGGGAGTTGACTTCAGCAGTGTCCCATGCCCCACCCCCCAGCCAGGGACGAAGCCACACCTGACACAATACAGCCTATA
>PYCK01000177.1 GCA_009649835.1 Candidatus Methanocomedens sp.
CAAGTACATTCTCAGAAGATATGTTTGTGTAAAAAATCATAATTTCCGTATCCACTTCAAATCTAAGGGTAATTTAAAAATTATTAGACAGGATTAACAGGATCGACAGGATATACCGCAATGTCAACATCCTGTAAATCCTGTAAATCCGGTCAAAATACCATGCTTTTTGAAGTGGATACCTATTTACCTATCCCCATGGTCTTGTTGGTCTTTGCAATTGATTTTGCACCGTCAGGTTCCAGTTCGCACATGGCCCGGATCGCATCTATATTCTCAGGCACCACATCCGACTCCTGGTGGATGGCCTGGAAGAAGTACAGTTCGCCGTGGTACTTGCTGATACTGTCCTTCCATATCACGTTCTCGAACATATCGCTGCGGCTGCGTCCCAGGTCCCTTGCCAGTTCCATGACCTCTGCCGTGCTATTGATATTTTCTTCTCCTGATACGAACCTGATACGGGGCCTGCCGGCATACAGGTCAATGATATCCTGCGGTTCGAAATCTTTTTCCAGCTCAACATTCAGTGCATGGAAATGCATGATAGTGGTGGACAGTTTCACAGCCACCGTAGCAATTTCGAGATGCGGCAGGATGGAATTCAGATCCGGCCCGTGATGGCTGGGTAAGCTGATAGGATTGGGTACAATAGCGTTTATCGGGCCGCTCTTGATATTTCCCGGGTCTGCCCCCCTTCGCATCAGGGTGACCCTGGACTTTTTAACACCGTATTCCTGGTCCAGGGGATACAGTGCCCTGGTCAGTCCGGTGGTGTTGCAGCTGACCACGCGGGTCAGGTCCCTGCCAATGGCATCGTTATAATTGGCTTCAGAGTTGAAACTAAATCCTGCAAGCTCATGGTCTTCACCGCCCTGCCAGATGGCCTTTACACCATGTTCCACATACAGGTCCTTGTATGTGGCACCTACTTTGCCGGGGGTGCAGTCTACTACCAGGTCTGCCTTATCGAGCAGTTCGTCCAGTGTACCCGAAACCTCAATGCCTGCCTTGCTAAAGGCTTCTATCTTATCGGAAGTTGATGCATACAGGTCAAAACCCCTGTCTACTGCCAGTTTAGCTTCAAATGTCGGGCGGGTTTTCACTACACCCACTATCTCCATATCATCCTGGGCAGAAACTGCATCTCCTACTCGCTTTCCTATGGTACCGTATCCATTAATAGCAATCTTTGCTTTTGACATTTTATTATCCCCTCATTTTTGTTATAGCAATGGTCATTTTTTTGATGTATTCTAATCGATATTTTCTATTAGTGCTTCATTTTTCGTCATATCCACGTATAGTATCCGTCCGGGTAATGTCATGGTATCTCCAAAAATTCCTGTGATGGTGATCTCATTTCCATCCACAGCCAACCGTACAACATCTTCCATTAATGTTGTTTTATCCTTCCCGTCAATTAGAATGGCATGTAATTCACACATGGTAATCAAATAACTGATACGTGGTATAAATAAATAAAATGTTCGAAACACCGCTTGAATTGTGCTACCATCCGTCAGTAAAAGCACCAGGTCTTGTTACATACACCAGCAGGATAGGGCAATTTTGAGCATTAAGGCTATAGCAGTATTTCTTCATGTGTGCCTCATCTGGAAAATAATGACTTACACTTGCTGTGCAGCGTGAATCTACTAAAAATATACATGTATAACCCGTATTATCTCACCTGGCCATATTTTGTTAATAATTTGCGATTACTAATTATATCCTATGATTTGCTCCTTCAAAAAACTTTGTTTTCCTACTTCAATATCCGAAAAATAGATATTCTGGTCATTTGGTGTAAGCTTCATAAGTATCTTGATCATGTCGTTAACCATCAGCCTTTTAAAGCACATCCTCGAACAACCACCCGAACTCCTGCGGCCTGTTCAGGAAATCCAGCTTACCCAAATCCCGCACAAGCCCGTATATCTCCCTGCCCCGGACCAGCCCCAACTCACTGAAACTCTTAGGCTTTACCTTCCTGACCTCAGGTGCATCCCTGTAATTAGGGTTGGCAATAAATCCATCCTCTGTCAGATAGTAGGCCGCACCATGCAGTTCCACGTATGGCTCATACATAGAAGAGAACTCCCTGGACACCCAGTTTGCCATCTTAAGTTCCTTATTGCTGGTATTGATGGTCACATGGCCGTAGTCCGGCGGAATGATCACTTTATCTCCTACCGATGCCCGTACCAGCACTACATCGATCACCGAACCGCCGCCTGTTAGCTTTTGCAGCATGTAATGCCCCTCGCCGGCGAGTACCTCATACACTTCCGGATATGACATATCCGTACCAGGTGCATGAGGATGGTAATGTCCTGCAGTCTTCACATATTCCCTGCCCAGCATGGCTGGGGGGATGATGGTGATATCATAGCGCAGGCCGTGTTCGAGCATAGTATCACGATCACGTTGGCTAAGTGCCAGGTCCCGGTACATATAATAGAGTTCCCTGTCCCCGCCCTGGAGTATCTCCCTGTCAAGCAGGACTGCTTCAATTTCAGACAGCATGCGGATATCCGGTTCCTGCGTCCTGCCCCCGAACGTCAGTGTCCTGTTCATATCTGTTCCCACTAAAGATATGTACAAGATATTATTTATGGTATTCGAATTCGGGCCAGTGGCAATACGCTTCATATCAGGGACTTTTACTGCCCGGTCGCAAGAACCTGGCAATATTCCCTGCCTCGCCCGGATAGAACGACAGCACAGTACCCACGGTTATCAGGATAGTTGCCACCCAGAACACGCCCAGGTGAAGCTCGCTGGTGCGCATGCTCACGAAATCGAACACAAATATTACCGTGCCCAGGTGCAGCATGGACGATCCGGTTTGCACAAAATACCCTTCCCGCTCATAGGTCAGAGCGCCTTGCCCCAGCATGGTCAATACCATGACCGCCGCCTGTACCACTATGGATACGGCAAGCAGGAATGCCAGGCTGGTGCCTATGTTGGTAATTAGTGCTATTAAGAAAGTAGCTGCCAGTATGCCGGTTCCTGCCGCCAGGAGTGACTGCCTGGGTACTATACGTTTGGGTATACACAGTCCCAGTGCCACAAGCAGCAGCACGACGAATGGATAAATAAGCTGGTTCATGCTGTCGATATAATCCCCGTACATTTGGGTCTGGGTCCACTGGGGTGCAGTCTCGTTGGTGTACGTATAATAGCCAATACCATACAGGCATACCAGCCCTATCACCACCAGCACCGCTGATGTGAGAAGCATCAGGTAGAAGTCATAGGTCTTCGGTTTAATATTCAATTCCGGCGTCATCTTATATTCTCCAATTCTCCTTTTTCAGTCTTCCACTCTTCCCTCTTTCAGTATACACTTCAAAAAGCATGGTATTTTGACTGGATTTACAGGATTTACAGGATGTTGACGTTGCGGTATATCCTGTCGATCCTGTTGATCCTGTCTAATAATTTTTAAATTACCCTTGGATTTGAAGTGGATACCTCTTTCATTCTTCCCTCTTCCATTCTTCCACTTTCCTCTTTATTGTGTTATGGCATGTATCCCTGGCGCAATGTATGTCAGCAGGTAGGTGAACACCAGTGACAGGAAACAGATAATACCCAGTATGGCAGTGGCCCGCCACATGTTGCGCCGTTTAAGATATATCCGGGTGTGCAGGTACGCACTGTACAGTACCCACATCATGATACTGCCATTGATCTTTGGGTCCCACCACCAGTCCTTGCCTTCCCATGCCACCACGGCCCAGGGGTAGCCGATGAGCATGCCTACTGTGAGCAGCAGGTACCCGACCTTGGCATGGCTGTATGAGATGCGGTCAAATATCTTCTCGCGCCTAAACAGCATGAACACACAGCCCACAAAGGTGACCACCAGGGATGCATATGCGATAAAGAGCATGGGCGGGTGGGTCCACATATACTCTGAATTGTAGAAATATATGATGCGGAAATACAACTGGTACAGTGCACCGTATAACACATTGGGATCGCCCACACCTGCGGCCTGGTACCAGCCTGTGATCTCTAAGTGCAGGCCGGGCAGGGGTTCCCTGAATGGGTTTGAGGTATAATATGTTAGTATACCAAAGGCTGCCAGCATGATATTCATGGCCGATGAGAACAGTGCTGTTATTTTTGTCCTTATAAAATCATAGCGGTAATTGCTTACTGCAAGGAAAATAGACAGGCACAGGGTCCAGAAATATAATTTTTCTGTTTCTATCCACAGGGGCACGGCGAATCTCAGGGATGTTGCACTGGTACCCATGGTACTGGCCATGTAATTTGCCAGTTCAGGCGGGTAGACCAGTTCTATTGTCTGGTAGATGCGCAGGTGGAACCAGGCTATGATTATAAATCCCAGGATAAGCAGCAAGGTAACTATTTTCCTGAGCTGGGCTGACAGCATATACGCCCTGTTATCCCTCATAACCATGTGATACAGGGAGACCGCACCAAGCAGCAGGGAGACAATTAATATAATTGTAATTACAGGCTGGCCAATAGTGGTCACGGTGTCCCTGGCAGCAAGGTATTCCTGGTACGACATCTATGGTTTAATGATTTTTATCTGTTAATAGGATGCCGAATTCATGATTGCCTGAACAACGCCGTGATATCCTTCATATCCGGATATATCCTGTTGTTTTCGTCCATATACTTGATGCACTTATCTGTAAACCCAGTTCCGGATACGAGTATGAATATTCTCTCACTGCTTCTATGTACCATATCGCTCTATCCATGTTATCGGCAGTACTGCTTATTACACCCATTCACTATCGCCAAACTCTTCGGGACTATACACTAAACTCTTCACACATCAAAAACATCCATGCCGGAATAAAATTTACCTGTTTACCGCCGATATCCTCCAGTCCCATTTTCTCTGATGTCACAAGTATCCCTGCATCAGAACCCAGCTCATTCATACAGGCAAGCAAGCCCTTTACATCGCCTTTTGATACTTTATTACCGTACTTTACCTCGATAGGCAGCAGACCGGAAGGGGTCTGTGCCAGTATATCCACTTCAAGCCGGGCTTTATTCTGCCAGTAGAATATCTCAAAACCCAGGTGTTTCAGATGATTGTAGACAGCAGTCTCGATCTTCAGTCCTTCCTTGGTATCTATCAAGGAAAAGAAGGCATTGTCACCTGAATAAATCTTAGGGTTCTTCCTGAAACTCTTTAACGTGCTCTTTGAATACAGGTAACTCCTGGAAATAAAGAACGAACTGGCAAGGTATTCGATATAGGTCTTAACAGTCTCATATTTGGTATTCAGGTTATTGGTCAGGGTATGGTAATTGATAACGTTGCCCGACTCTTTCACAAACGAATAGAACATACCTTCCAACACATCTGCACGTTTAACTTCAAAGAGATTGATTATATCCCTGTAAAACGTGAGGTCAAGTACGGTCTTGATATAATCCCTTATATTTTCCGGACCAGCCAGTGGATACAGTTCAGGATACCCGCCTGTGAGCATATATTTATCGAATAATAATTTGATCTTCTCTGCATCAGCCGGATAACTTAAGTCAAATGCCGATAAGCCATGGGTTTTAATACCAACGTATTCCAGGAATTCCCTGAAAGAGAATGGAAATACCCTGAGTATATCTATCCTCCCCACCAGGCTCTCACCCGAACCTTTCAGGATATTCATGGCAGATGAACCCGATACAATGAATTTCACAGGATAACCCCTGTCATGCAGGGATTTTACCTCTTCGCCCCAGTCCCTGACCTTCTGCACCTCATCAAGGAAAATATATACCTTATCACCTTCACCAGGCAATTGTTTCAAGATATTCCTGAAATACAGGTCAAATATCCGCCTGATGATCCTGTCTTCTCTTTTTACTGCATCCATTGAAAAATACAATATCCTGGCAGGTTCTACTGTATCAAGTAAGTGCCAGATTGCCTGTTTCATTGCAGTGGTCTTACCGACCCGTCTGGGACCCACCAATGCCAGGACCCTGTTATCATCCAGGGCACCCAGCAGTTTATGAAATACTTCCCTTTGAATGAGCCCTTTCTCTGGTTCTGATGAAGGCTCTGACCACCAGGGGTTGAAAAGAGCCATATCTTTCAGGATGTCCTGGTCTTCCATAGGTAGTATATTCCAGTTACTGGAATAAATGTGTTTCTATGTATTCCAGTAACTGGAATAAAAG
>PYCK01000178.1 GCA_009649835.1 Candidatus Methanocomedens sp.
ATGAAAATTACATTTCCGATTTTGACAAAGAGGTGTGGCGCATTAGGGAGGGTAAATATGACTACAAATAAAAAATTGCCCGACAATCAAATTACCGTAAGTAAAAAACTGCAAATACGAAACAGCACAGTGGAATTTCTGATTTTCACAAAACAGAGCGATAAAAATACTATAGAAGTTCGCATTGAAGATGAAACGGTATGGCTTACTCAAAAGCTGATGAGCGTTTTGTTTGAAAAAGGTCGTAGTACTATAACAGAGCATTTACAAAACATCTTCGAAACAGGCGAATTAAAAGAGATTTCAGTATGTCGGGATTTCCGACATACTGCCGAAGATGGAAAAGAATATACTACGAAATTCTACAATCTTGATGCCATTATTGCCGTTGGATTTCGGGTCAATTCACAACGTGCAACCCAATTCCGTCAATGGGCAATTAATATCTTGCGAGATTTTGCTATTCGCGGTTATGTGCTTGATAATGAACGGTTGAAAAACGGTTCTTTTTTCAATAAGGACTATTTCGACCATTTGCTCGCTGAAATCCGGGAAATCCGGGCAAGTGAGCGTCGCTTTTATCAGAAAATAACCGACATATATGCCACTGCTGTTGATTATAATGTTGAGAGTGAAATTACAAAAACATTCTTCGCGACAGTACAGAATAAATTACATTTTGCCACTCATGGGAACACTGCCGCTGAACTGATAATGGAGCGGGCAAACAGTAATAATGGATACTTTTTAATTTCTTCTGGTCTTTTGAATTATAACGAACCGCAGATGAACGCAAATGAACGCAGATTTCGCATACAGTATCCGCGTTTATCTGCGGTTTTATAATATTCACCAACACGAATTGAAACGGTCTCGTTTTAACGACCAGGCATGTATTCCGAAAATTATATTTTACATATTTGCCTTTCAGTACCTAAATTTCATTTCGTTATGAACAGATGAGACCAATATTGGACGTTTATTCCGGATTTATGTCCGGAACAACAGTACTTAACATATGATCACAAGGTGCCCCGAACATGGTTACAATAAAACCTTTCAAAACCACTTTTATAAATCCACAACTGTCACAGCGAAACCGGCTGGTATGTCCGGTCTATGATACTATTGATGAGACCGAATATGCCAGGTATGGCAGTGAAGAGAATAATATTATTAATGTTACCACACGCAAGACCGGTGTTGACAGTGAAGAGTTCATCGCAAATGCAAAAAAATGCCTTGACCGTTTTTTTGATGAACATATACTTGTAGAACGTGCGGGACCTGCACTATACATTTACGGCATCAGGTACACACTCCCTGAAAATATACTGGGCCAGATACCCGAAATAGCCAGGAGGAATATCTATTTTGCTTTCGGGTTGGTTGGCCTTGTAAAGGTGGAGGAGCTGGGCAGGGGTAGTATTGTTGGGCATGAGAGGATTTTTAAAAAACATACAATTGAACGCTATAACCTGATGAAGGCGTGCGGCATGAACTTCTCACCCATAGTATCTGAATACAACATGCCCGGACATGAGATTAATAACATTCTCGAAGATTACCTGGGCTTTAAGCGACCAGACCTGGTCTTGAGGGAAGAACGCCCTCCCCTGGTGGACCTGGAACTGAAGGGCACCAGGCACCTGCTGTGGGAGATCACTGAAACTGAAATAATCGGGAAGATACAGCAACTGATGAAAGATGAGAATGTCTTGATACTGGATGGGCATCACCGGTATAATGCAGCCAATGAACTTCGCATAAAGGATGGTGTGGACCATACTATGATGATGTTCATGGAAGGTGGGGACCGTGCCGTCTTGCTGCTGCCCTGGCACAGGGTGGTAAGGCAAATGGATGTCGGCAAGCTTGGGTTGCAGGTGGAGCGGTATTTTGAGACAATCTGGGAAGGGGAGCTGGGTGATGGATTCCATACTGCATTGCAGGATAGTGAAGGCAGGTATGACGTTCGGATTGGGCTGTATGATGGAAAGAAGTTCTCTGTACTCAGGGCAAATAAAGAGGATGTTAAGCGGCTTTCAGTGGAACTGGAGGAGAACGTGGGGCTGGACTATATCGTACTGAATGAATGGGTCATCGGGCCCTGTGTGGATAATGGCAATACAGATGATGTGGTCTTTGTGGATAGCATGGATGAGGCTGTTAACAAGGTTGATACCCAGGGATTTGATGCGGCTTTCCTGATACGGCCCCTTGCTATTGAAGATGTGGAGTACAAGGCTCATGTGGAGATGAAGAATTTTCCCCAGAAGTCTACATTGTTCCTGCCAAAGGTTGCTGAAGGGATAATGATGCGGCGGTTTTAGGGAGTAGGGGCAGATGCGGGTGTCGGGATTTTCGTCTTTGAATTGATGAGGGCAATATTCAGAGCATGATTTTTGCTTTTATTTGAGCAATATCATGTTCTATCATTATGATCCTCTCGTCGAAATGAGATTTGAAATCATCCCGGGTGGACCTGATTTCAGATGTTATTTCTATCCTGTTTTGATCGATTTTGCCACCAAGATCATCTCCGAGACCATCGATTTTGGTACCAAGATCATAAAAACCGTTCTTTGACACATGAATGAGCTCTTTTAGCAAATCCGCCGCAGTGTCCAGTCTTTCATCAGTTTCCCCATCATCCACAAGCTTGTAGAATCTTTCATATTCCCTGGTCGGGGTGAAATATTCTTTTTCAAGATCAGTGACGTTTATGAGGGTGTTTTTAATATTTACTGCCTGTATGAATCTCTCCAAATCGGTCTCATCTCTTTTTGCTATAATTTTTACTCGTTTGTCCGGGAGATTTGGAGACTTTTTATTATTTACTGGGACGATTCAGAAAACCGCAGAGAGCGCAGAGGCACGCAGAGAAAAACAACAAACCTCTGCGCCTCTCTGCGTCCTCTGCGGTGAATATTTTTTGCCACGATCCATTTTTCCAGAATAAATTAAAAAGTCACGAGATTTGCCACATACCCTTTTATATCTAGTGCTTTGGCTATGTCTACGATTTTTGCTCGGAATCCAGATTGCCGGACATCACCTGAGATATGGAGAATTGCTTTTTTCATTCAATAATTTCTTTGGTCTGAAGTGGACATAAAGGTTATTGATGAGGAGGCTTCAACAATTGCAAAGTTTCCTGGTGTCAGGACTAAGGGTGTAGTTTTCATTTTGCTAAATTGGTGAAAGATGGTTTGCCTGATAAAGGTGAATCGCCTGCAATATTCAAGCAGATGTATCCATTTCAAATCTAAGGGTAATTTAAAAATTATTAGACAGGATTGACAGGATCAACAGGATATACCGCAACGTCAATATCCTGTAAATCCTGTAAATCCGGTCAAAATACCATGCTTTTTGAAGTGGATACCTCTTCTCTGATTTGTGTGAGTTAGTTTTTATGGAAATTAGATTGCCATTTTTGGTTGTAAAGATTTGGATACGTTCATGTGAAGTGCCAGTCGGAAATTATATCTGACAATAAAACGAAAATTGGATAATGATTGTATCAGAAGTACCATACTACAAACAACAGGAATGGTATACCTGCGGTCCGGCGTGCCTTAGAATGCTGCTAAAATACCTTGGCACTTCGGGACCATAAGAAGATGTAGCAAAGGGATGCGGAACAACCGAACTTGGCACAACTCCGTTGCAACTGGTAAAAGGTTCAAAGGTTTTTGGATTCGATGCAGATGCATTAAAACATGAAGACATCGATAATTTAAAATATACACTAAAAAACGGCAATCCAGTCATTGTACTGCTTGATCCTGGAATACTATACGGAGGAATACAGGGTTTCGGTCATTTTGTAGTGATCACAGGATTCGATAACAACAATATCATCTATCATGATCCCGATATTCCAGATGGTCAAGATGTAAAATGTAGTATTGAGAGATTTATGCAGGCATGGTCAGCTTTAAAATGCTGGGTAATCAAACTCCAGAAGGTGAAACAATGAAGTCCAGGGAAATGTATGAAACTGCTCAGGAGTACCTTATAGAAAATATGGGAAATCAGGTATCTGCCGGCGATGTGTATTACGACAACAGCACTAAAACATGGAATGTGAAGATAATCTCCAAAACCCCACACGGCATATTGATAGTTGGAGAAATGCACCTCGACGATGAGAAAACGATTGTCTATGTAACACCAGGTGAGCAGGTGTTGAAAATACTCAGATCGAAACTCAAGGAAGAGCGCGTACTGATCGATGTGCCGGCCGATGCACTGGCGCGGATCAAAGAGACTGTACCGGATGTAACTGTGTACGGGTGACGGGGGGAGTTTACCCTACCCGCACGAAATGGCGAAGGGGCGTTAATAGGATGCTGGTTAGACGTTCAGGGAATGACGGAGAGGAATTCAAGGATAGAAGACAGGTAAACAAAAAAAGAATAATGCCCTAACTCTCCCTGAACCGCCTATTCGATCTTATCTACCCTTGATACCCTGAGCAGTGAACAAACAGGTACACCTTCTATAGAATCAAATCCTTTCTTGTCTATCAGTACACCGATGGCAGTGGGGATGGCCTTTTTACTTTTCAGGATTGAAATTACTTCTTTAATGGTACTGCCGGTAGTGACAACATCATCCACAATAATGCACTTCTTTCCGGAAACACTGGAAAAGTTCTGCGACAGCATACCGCCTGAACCACCGGATGAATGCTTGCTTGACTGGAACACAGAGAGCTCGGCATCCAGTTCTTCTGCTATCAGGCTGGCTATGGGTACTCCGCTCAAGGCCACGCCCACCACAACCTCAATGTTATCACCTGGACTCTCAAGACATCCAAATACCAAATCGCATAGGGCACTGGACATTAATCCCAGTCGCCTGGAACTACGGCCTATGCTGCTCCAGTTCACATAGATATCCTTGGGTGCCTGGGTGACATCCCCTTTTGGTGAATGTGCCAGCAGCCAGGTGGCAGTCTCCCTGGAAACATTAAGTTCATCTGCAATCTGTCCTTCTGCCAGTCCGCTCTGCTTAAGTTCTAAAGCTTCCTGGATCAAGTCTCTAATATTCTTCATAACAATACCTTCATTTTATTCAGTCTGTAACAATATAAAATTAATCCTGGACGATCGATGCTTTACCCTTTCACCCGCCGCCGCCTGACCCCTGAACCGCAGATGGGACATTCAATAGCTGATTCGACCACATTACCAGATACCATCGCTTTACCTGATTTCATCGCTTTACCAGATACCACTGCTTTACCTGATTTCATCGCTTTGCCAGATTCCACTACATTACCGCATCCTGTACACTTTAATTCCCACACAACCTTCTTCCTGATCCCTGACGTGGCAGCGGTCATATATTCAATTCCAAGGTTGGCAGCCACATTCTGTATAGCATAATCATCAGTGACCAGGATCACCCCATACCCACTTTTCATCTCCAGGGCCTTTGCAAGGATATCCACATCAGTCACTGACAAGACACTTGCATCTCCCGTGGTAATTGCCGCTGATCTCACTTTTTCCCGGCAGGCACCATCCGGAAGCTCAACTCTTAGCCCTGCATCTTTTAGCAGGTCGAACCTCAGCCTTGATGTACTATCCATGATCTCATCAACCACTGCCGGTACTGTAACAGTGGTCCCGTCCCTGAACTCCACCTGGGCTATGAAACCCGAGGTGTCGATAACATATACTTTATCCTTCATCAGTGGGTCCCTGCCGCCTTTAGTGCCGATGTATATTCCTGCTCGAACTTGCTGAACCGCTTTGCCTCATCTGCATCGAAATACTTCCTGATGTCCTTCACAGTGGCTGTAACTTTGTCTTCCTCCGGTATAGCCAGCCTGGCAAAGGACCGGGCCGACTGTTTTATGGAAGAATCAAGACCATCAGCGATAGCATATCTGCTAACTTCTTTTAGTGACCAGAGAGCCTGGTCCACTGCGTCATCCAGTTTTCTTGACGACGATTCCATGCCAATGTTTCCCAGGGCGCCCACGGCCGCATTGATGCCGGTTTCCATATGCTGGTACCCATAGGCCACTCCAATATCCTTAATCGACCAGATAGCCTGCTCGGTTCCCAGTTCCAGCTTATTGGATGCTGCGATCGTACCCTGGACCTCCAGGTAGGATACTATCTGGTTTGCCTCTTGTGCCATGTCATTTTGCACGGCAGACACACCTATATCACGCAGCTTCAGGGCAGTTTGCTTAACAGAAGTTTCCAGTGAATTGGCAGCTGATCCCTTCCCGATAATAAATAAAGCCGTACTTATTTCCTTTATCACACTCCTGTCCTTATCCCTTACAGCCGAGGCTCCAATGGTCCCCAGCATATCACCGGACCTTGGCGGGATGGATCCAATACCATGGGCCGCAGCCGCGGAACCAATCCGGCTGATGGCATCGATTATTGTCATTTTCATAATCTCATATCCCCTTAACTGCAGGACATCATAATATTCGAAAAGCCTTCGCAGGATATCCTCTACCGGAACCTCAATACCCCTGGATATGGCACACTCCCCTATCTCACCTATGATCCTGATGGACCCGGCTGCGGATTCGTCTTCATCCATTTTAAGTGAAAGTTTACCGATCTCATCAATTTGGGAAATAAAATGTGAAGTGACCTTATCCAGGCTCTTACGCCTCATTCCGGAAGTGGTCAGTAATTCTATACAACTGTTTTTTAGTATTTCCAGGCCGAATATCGATGGACCCAGCACCCCCCTCATGATGGAACCCCTGATAATGTCCACTATGGGCTGGGTGGGGTCACGGTCATACTTCCGGGTGCCTGTGGACTGGACAGTTATCAATATGTTATCCCTTGTGATCTCCTTGTAAAATCTCTCAAATGTCTGGTTCAGCTGTTCTTTCTGTAAATACCGGTAGACATAGTATCCTGCCATACCAATTATCACGGAACCGGGCACCAACAGTACTATCCGGACAGCCTGCAAATTCCAGGTAGCAGGTTTTAGACTGATAAAGTCCAGTACCATCATCAGGCTGGCTGTGATAGTGAATGCACCAAGTACGTAGGATAATGATTCCCTGATATTGCTCTGTTTTTTCAGGTAATCGATGAACTTCTGGTATATGTTGGCCGAGCGGGTCCGTGACGGTTTCCTGCGTTGTAACAGCCAGACACTGATGATCCACAATAACAGGGCCATGATAGTGACAGCCATATGAGCGGCAATATTTATGGACACTTCCCCTGACATCCATACAGGCATAGCCAGCAGGGTTATCTGGATGAACAGGGCACCAAGGCAGATATCAGAACCTACAGAGCGAATGGTTAACCTGTTGGTGTATTTGATGAATAGTGCCATAAAGAAGAATATTGCCGAAAAAATAGCAATAGGCACGAATTCAAAAGCAGTGAAAATAACACTTGACATACTAATTAATATTTTATATTTGTATATAAAGTATTACTTTGTACAGGTATGTCCCGAATTGAATCGTTAATATTATCTCATAGAAATGTAGTTGTAAACCTGAAAAGCAATTCAACTCATTTCTGTAAATAGTTGGAGATAGCCAGATGGATTTACCAGTAATACATTTACCTGATGTACAGGCAAACAGACCAGATATTCCAATAACACTATCAAGAGTTGGAGTAACTGACGTTAAGAAATTGGTTGAGGTTTCCAGGGCAGAGAAGCGGCCTATAATATTGATATCAAAATTTGATATTTTCGTAGACCTTCCTTCAGACCGTAAAGGTGCAAATCTGTCACGGAATTTCGAAGCCATTGATGAGGTACTTGAGGAAGCGCTCACTTCACCGGTATGCGAAATTGAAGAACTCTGCGGAGAAGTTACCAGGAGACTACTTGCCAGGCACGAATACGCCACCAGGGCAGAGGTAATAATGCAGAGCGAGTACATAATCAAGCGTACCACGCCAATTAATAAAGTGAAGTGCCAGCAAGTGGTGGAGATTTTTGCAGAGGCTACGGCATTACGTAAAAGTGACAACAAAATCTCTGTAAAAAAGATGGTCGGTGCCGAGGTCATTGGTATTACGGCCTGTCCATGTGCCCAGGAAATTATACGGGAAAAGGCAGAAAAAGAATTGAAGAGATTGAATGTGGACAGCAAGACAATCTATGAATTCTTTAGCAATATCCCCATGGCAACGCATAACCAGAGAGGGAGAGGCATAATATCCATTGAGGTTTCCAGCGGTCACAAGGTCTCTATTGATAAGATCATCCGGATCATAGAAGAATCAATGAGTTCCAATATATACGAACTACTCAAACGCAATGATGAGGCAATGCTTGTGGAAACAGCCCATAAGAACCCAAAGTTCGTGGAGGACTGTGTCAGGACAATGGCTAAAAAGATCGTACATGAGTTCACTGACCTGCCGGATGAAGCGGTCATAACCATTAAACAGATCAATGAAGAAAGTATCCACACCCATAATGCTTTTGCAGAACGCAATGCTTCCCTTGGTGAACTAAGGAGCGAACTGAGTATAAAATAGATGTAAAAATGGGTGTCAAAATAGGTGTATAAAATAAGTTATTTAGCCGGAACCGTGACTTTTTAATTTATTCTGGATAAATGGATCATTGCAAAAAAAGATTAACCGCAGAGGACGCAGAGTTCCCCAGAGGGTCGTTATTTTACTCAGCGCTCTCTGCGGTTTTCCGAATCATCCCAGAAAATAATAAAAAGTCTCCAGAACCATGCCAGCATTGTTCTAAAATCCAGATATTCCAGCATTTATTTAATACCCATATACCTAAGTAATATATTTCAGCAGCATAATTGTAACAGGAGTCATCACAATGCCAGTAATCACGTTGTACTACGAAGATATTGAAACACTTATCGGGACGGACAAAAACACCTTTATCGACCGGGTTCCCATGATCGGTGCAGATATCGAACGTATCGAAGATGACCATATAGATATTGAATTCTTCCCTGACAGACCTGACCTGTACAGTCCCGAAGGTGTTGCCAGGGCAATGAGGGGTTTTCTTGATATACATACCGGTCTGCCTGAATATAATGTAAAGGATTCTGGTATCAGGATCACCCTGGACGATGGGATCAAGAATATCCGCCCTTACCTGGGCTGTGCAGTGGTGAGGGGACTTGAGTTCAATGATTACAGCATTGAGAGCTTAATGGCACTTCAGGAGGACCTGCACTGGGGCCTGGGCAGGGACCGCAAGAAAGTGTCAATCGGCATACACGATATGAGCGATATCGAACCGCCATTCAGGTATGTGGCTGCAAATCCGGATTTCAGTTTTGTGCCCCTGGATTTTGAAGAACCCATGACCATGCAGGAGATACTTGAACGCCATCCTAAGGGAGTGAAATACGCCCATCTCATGGAAGGGTTCGATAAATACCCCCTGATACTTGATGCCAAAGACCAGGTACTTTCATTTCCGCCTATTATCAACGGACAGCTTACCAGGGTCAGCCATGGAACCCGCGACCTGTTCATTGATGTGACCGGTCTGGACCGGAAAGTATATACAGCACTTAATATCGTGGTAACTTCCCTGGCCGAGCGGGGCGGTAACATCGGGACGGTGACTATTGAGAATAGTATCGACAATAGTATTAAAGACAGTATTGAGAACAATATTGAGAATGGTATCAAAAATAAGATCATCACGCCTGACCTGACACCTGAACACTGGAATCTTGGAGCAGATGAAGTAAGATCACTAATAGGTATTGACCTAACACCCCAACAGATCGCAGAGCAACTTGAGCGCATGAGGTTCGGGGCATCTATAAACGAAGAAGGATCCATAGACGTAAGTTCCCCTGCATACAGGGCAGATATCCTGCATACCTGGGATATCCTGGAGGATATTTCAATCGGATATGGGTATGATAACATACCTCTTGTTATCCCAAAGACCGTAACAGTGGGGAAGCAGCACCCTATATCCATCAGGCGCAATGAAATACTCCAGATAATGCCGGGGTTAGGATATAACCAGGTAATGCCTTTCACCCTGACAAGCGAAAAGGTACATTACAATAACATGCTGCGCAGTCCAAACCATAAGGCTACCCCTCTCAAGCATCCTATCAGCGAGGACCAGACCATGCTCAGGACCACCATCCTGCCGAACCTGATGGAAATACTGTCATTGAACCAGCACCGTGAACTGCCCCAGCGTATCTTCGAGGTTGGGGATGTGGTAGTGGATGGTATTACCACACAACACCTGGCAGCAGTAAGTATCCATCCCGCATCTAATTTTACTGAGATCAGGGGTGTGGTCGATGCTGTTATGCGTGAGAGAGGATTAGAATATACAATTACCGGGACCGACGATCCTGCATTTTTAAAAGGCAGGCGTGCAGCGCTCATTGTTGATGGGAACGAGATCGGTACACTTGGTGAGATACACCCCGATGTCCTTACAAATTTCCAACTGCAGCAGCCCACAGTAGGTTTTGAGCTGATGGTATGAAAGTGATCGACATCTCCAGGACCATCCAGGCGGATATGGAGATGTACCCCGGAGATGCCGGGCCACAGATCACAAAAGTATCAGGGCTTGATGAAGGCGACTCCTACAACACTTCACGTATCACTCTTGGAACCCATACCGGCACCCATGTGGACCCGCCACTGCACCTCATACGTGACAGGGCCGGAATTGACAGGCTGCCTATGAACACGCTTGTAGGTAATGCAAGGGTACTGGACTTATCTTCCATTAACAGGCCCATAGAAGCCAGTGATATCGGTCCACTTGAAGCAGGGGAAATTATTTTGTTGAAAGGCGGCCCGAATGACTCAGATGGCTCAGGCGATTCAGGTGACTCGGGTGACTTCGGTGATTTAGGTGTTTCAGATGGTTCAGCAGACTCAGGTAGTTCAGGTGACCCGGGCGCCTCCTGTGGGGCATATCTTTCGGCGGCATGTGCCAGGTACCTCGTAGATATCGGGATCAGGACTATTGGTACCGATGCTATTTCCATAGGCGCTTTGGATGAGGAATATGAGGTCCATCACACCCTGCTGGATGCGGGTATCGTGGTGATCGAAGGGCTTGAAATGCCAGATGTGGAAGCAGGGGATTATTTTTTAGTATGCCTGCCGCTAAAGATCGCTAACGGTGACGGGGGGCCTGCCAGGGCAGTGCTGATAAAAGAAAAAGAGTAGTATCCGGGATTACCCGAATACCAACAGTGAGTTTGTGGTGCCAAGGGCCATTTTACTGGCATCCGGGGTCATGTCGAGGCATACGAAAAACATCCCGTATTTGCTATCAAGATGATATGTTGCCCGTTCATCACCATTCAGGTTATACATTCTCAGGTCCCTGCCCTCACTGATAACCACATATTTCGAGTCATCTGATATTCCGATAACCCCTACATCCGATCCCATCTGTTTCATCCATTTCACATTGCCGTTTAGGTCAAGCAGATAGACCTGGTTCTTAAACGAAAAACTATCGTCTGCATTGTAGGGTTTTGTCAGGATATAATTCCCGTCCGGGCTGATCTCGATCTCAACAGTGTTAATATCAATTTCCTTTTCCCAGTTCTTATTGGCATATTTGTCAAAGGAATGTATCTTGTTATCATCTGTCAGGACATACAGCTTTTCACCGTCATCTGATATCTTTACATCTTCAACTTCACCGGATACGTCCTTGAACCAGGTGTACTTACCCTCACTGTTAAGGTAGTATACCCTGTCATCCTGGGTGCCTACCAGCAGGTTCTGGCCGCCTGCCGAATAATCAAATACAAGGACCCTTGCAGTGGATATACCTGGTTCCCAGTTCCAGATTTCATTACCCTTGACACCCACGGCAGATAACTGCGGTGACTTTTCACCGCCCTGAATCAAATTGCCATTATCCAGTATACCTATGTGGTTAATAGTACCACCTGTATTATAGGAATGCAGTTCTCCTCCGGTGTTATCATATAATTTAACAAAATCATCATCAGCTATGCCTATATATTCCCCTGAACTCGATACGGAAATGAACTGGGCCCTGCTCCATACAAGATTTGTCAGCAGGTTCCTGTCGGGCGTTTTTATTATAGCCTTCTGGGTGGACACACCTCCCACATAGTTACCATCATCTGAAATGGATACTTCCTTGATCCTTCCCCTGCTGCTCCATGACCATGTGGGACCACTGAGAAGCTGGATAGGGTCTACTGTTTGTGTAGGGGTGGGGGTAACAGTAGTAGTACTGGTCTCTTCCGGTGTAGGTGTGGTTTTGGGAGGCTCAGTAACCTCGTATTCAGATACACACCCTGAGAAGATAATGACTGCCGATACAAGAAGTACACAGATCAGGAAAGCTGGTTTTTTCATAATTATCACCCTTTCATGTTTATCACAATATGGTTTTATAGTTATTGTTTCCCTGACATAAAATTTGTGTATAGGTCGAAACAAACATTTTCATAAGCTATTACCGTAATGAATATATGGAACCACAGCATGAAGAATAACTCTCATTAATAATGACTATTACCTGCTAAAAGAAGTTCAGATAAAAGGCGGCTTAATGAAAACCTTTGGAGGACGTCTGTGATGCTTAAAGTTAAAAACCTTGTAAAAGACTACGAGTTGGAAGATGCTACAGTTAGGGCACTTGATGGTATTAATTTCGAAGTGAATGATGGCGAGATTGTCGGAGTAATGGGTCGAAGCGGTAGCGGTAAGACAACCTTAATGATGGTGTTAAGAGGTATAGAGCACTTTAACGATGGTGAAATACAACTGGATAACCTTACCCTTACCCCTGATTCCCCGTATGAAGATATGATGGCGATGAAGGGAATGACTGCCATCCATTTACAGAGGAATTTCGGTCTCTGGCCCGGGTCTGCCATAGAGAACATTATCAGGCGCCTGTATTCATTACGTGTGGGTCAAGAAGCACTGCCATCAAAGGAACATCCCGATTATGATGATCTGTATGCCGAGAGCATGGAATTCCTCAAACTCGTGGGTCTTGAGCACAAGGCCGAACATTACTCACCTGTTCTTAGCGGAGGCGAGAAACAGAGGTTATTGATCGCACGCCAGATCGCAGCCAATCCTAAGTTGCTGCTGCTGGATGAACCCGCTACCATGACCTGTCCTGCTACTAAACAGGAGGTCCTTGATACGATCAAGAGGGTCCAGGAGAAGACCGGGATCATTACCATAATCGTCTCTCATTTACCTGAGATACACAGTTATCTTGCTGATAAGGTGATATGGCTGGAAGAAGGCAAGATCGTAGCAGAGGGAAAACCGGATGACCTTATTGAAGATTTCCTTAAAGGTATGAAACCTGAAGTGCCACTGCCTGAATTGAAAGAAGACAAGACTGTAATAAGGGTCGAGGACCTTTGCCAGCGTTATTTCCTGGTACGGCAGGGAGAAGTACTGGATATAGAGGATATGAATGTGGAATTCAAAAAAGGCGAGATCACTGCACTTATCGGACCAAGTGGTGCAGGTAAGACCACGCTGCTGCATGCAATGGACGGGCTTATATATCCTGACGAGGGCGAGACAAATTTCCTACTTGATGATAAATGGGTGGATACCACTATTTACTCTCCTGATAGAATGGAACTACGCAGACGGACCAGCATCATGTACCAGGAATTCGCCCTCTACCCGAATACGCCTGTTAAACACCAACTGGCCTATAAGCTGGGTGTTAAGGGTATGCATGTATTAGAATATGCAAGGAAAAAAGCAAAAGAATTGAGTATTCCTGATGAACATCTGGATGCAATATACAGGTTAACAGATGTCGGAGGGGAAAGTGCTCAGGAAGAACTGGAAAGGATGGGGTATTCACTGGATATTACCAGCGTGCTCTTCCCGAGAAGTCCTTTAGATGAGGTCATGAAGTATGCCGTGCCGATATTTGAGGCAATGAAACTTCCCCTATCAGTCCTGGATTCCAAGCCATACCAGATGAGCGGTGGGGAGAATGTACGAGCGGCACTGGCACTGGCCATGATAACAAATCCTGATTATCTGCTGCTGGATGAACCTTTTGGCGACCTGGACCCTATTACCTTGCGGGAAGTAGCCAATTCCCTGAAAGTTGTCAGTGAAAAGTTCGGGACAACTATCATATTGATCAGCCATCATATGGATTTCGTAACTGAAGTTGCACACAGGGCCATATTGATCGACAACGGTGATATTACTATGGACGGGGACCCGCTGGCTGTCACAAGTAAATTGATCGAGATAGGCCATGCTTCCTATATGGAACATGCAATAGTGGACTACCAGATCGAAAATATGAAATGAGTTGGTTTATCCGCTGTGGAACCCGGAAGACCACAGTAGTTTTACTATAGTGGTTTTACCATAGTGGTTTTACTATAGTGGTTTTACCATAGTGGTTTTACCATAGTGGTTTTACCATAGTGGTTTTACCATAGTGGTTTTACCATAGTGGTTTTAATCATTGACTGCCACCCGGTCATACCTACTATTTTATAATATCCCAGCAGAATATATCCTTCAGAAATACTATGTTCCAGCAAGATGAAAACACGGACCAGGGAGGCATGTCAGTCGATAATGGACAGATGGAGGGTACTGAGCTTACCAGCCAAATTGATACCGGACCGGCAGGTCCTACACAGGCTATCGTTCCAAAACCCGGGAAAAAGGGTTCAAGAGCAGGGCGCGTTTTGATCTACCTGCTGGTGATTGTGGGACTAATAATAATAATTGGCGGGAGCTTGTTCGTCATTTTCGGAGATTTCGGTGCTTTACCAATGGATTCCAATAAGGTTGCTGTAATATATGTCCAGGGTATAATGATAACAGGCAATTTACCAGGTGGGTTCGGGTATGCCACATCAGAGGAGATCAGCAGGAGCATCCAGGATGCTGCCGATGATAAGAATGTTAAGGCCATAGTGCTGCGCATCAATAGCCCGGGTGGTACACCTGCTGCGGCCCAGGAGATCGTGTCAGAGGTAAAAAAAGCACAGGAACATAAGCCTGTGGTGGTATCAATGGGTGATGTGGCAGCCAGTGCAGCTTATTATATCTCTGCACCAGCAGACCACATTATCGCCAACCCGGATACAATGACAGGCAGTATTGGAGTTATCTGGGTGTTCGAGAACCGTTCTGAATATTATGATGAGGAGGGAGTGGACTTTTACGTGGCAAAGAGCGGAGATTTCAAGGATATGGGTGCCAACTGGAGAGGACTGACCGATGCTGAAAAGCAATATTCAGAGGAGTTGGTTCTGGAGTCTTACGGTCGATTCGTTGATGAGATTGCCAGCGGAAGGGGCTTGAGCAGGTCTGAAGTGAAGGACATGGCTGACGGCAGGATATATACGGGAAGCAGGGCTGTGGAACTTGGGCTGGTGGATGAGACCGGGAACCTGTATGATGCTATTGATGTGGCTGCAGAACTGGGTGGTATCGAAGGTGAGCCGACTGTGAGTTATAAGAATAAGCCTTCATTGTCAAGAATCCTGTTCGGCAGTACAGAGGGGACAGATATCCAGTCTGAATCTATGCTGAGATATCTTTTTAAGAGTAATTTCGGATGGATCCAGGCTTAGACTATTGCTTAGACTATTACATTGAATGGGCTATAAATCATTCAAATTCTTTATTGAGTCTTGTATGAAAATCCAGTATCAGTTTTGTGGTTTTGTTATCCATGTTCAATTTGAATGTACGGATCTGTTTACCAAGGCGTTTTTCAATAACAACGT
>PYCK01000179.1 GCA_009649835.1 Candidatus Methanocomedens sp.
ATTCACTACTAATATATATGGGAAATTATACATTCTTATATGAGCTTCTCAATCCCATACAACTGATATTGTGATCAAGAACTACAATGCAGTTCAATATTTTCTTATTCAACCAGTAGTCCATCTGTGACAAATGGTTGTTTTTGTGTTATTTACCAAAGTATTTATCAGGTTTGTTATCAATACCAATTTTATACATGTCTGAGAAATTCTTTAATATAATCATAAATATGCTAAAGGAACGCCAGCTTTCCATAAGTAGCATATCCAGGCAACTGAAATCAGAAGGATATGACCAGCACAGGTTGATCATTACCGGATACCTCAGGGCGTTATATGACACTGGTTACCTTATAGAACAAGAAATTCCCCCTTCAAAGGTATATTCATATAACCACAGGGGGCAGGAAACCGACCTATACCGGATACTGGAGGATCGCCTGAAGGATGTGGATCCAGAGTACAGGTACCCTGTTGCAGTATACATATTAACAAGCCTGTTGAACAGGCCGTGTTTCAGGTATGAATTAAGCCTTATCGGGATTACGCCCCAATCCAGCCCTTATGTAAGGGAATCCAGGAATGAGAGGCTCAAGGAGTTCAGAGAGGACATCAGCAGGTTTGATATCCCCGAAGGTGATAAAGCATATGAGATGAACGGACATGATGCAGGTGTGATCTTGCACAGCTCTGATGTCATCTGTGGTATTATGAAAAACCTGCTGGACCTGACCGGGCTCAAATCCCGGTACCATTCCACCCGAATAACAGAGTTTATGGAACATAAAGATCGCTAGATTGATGTCAGGTGGATAACAGGTTGATGCCAGTGGATACAAAGTTGATGCCAGGTGGATGCAAAGTTGATGCCAGATTGATGATAATTGGGAAAATCTCACCATCGTTCTATGGAAGGGAAATCAAAATATGATCAATACCTCTACAATAATATTGGCTGGCGGCCTGGGTAAGCGGCTCGGGTATAAGGAGAAAGCCCTGATACCCATAAATGGTAAACCGATCATAGAGCATACCATCGAAGTCCTTGAAGAAGTGGTGGATGAGATTATTGTGTCAGTAAGGGATGACAGGCAAAAGCAACTCCTTGAAGAATGTACCACAGGTCGGATAATCGTAGTGGATAAATATGTTGATGTGGGGCCCCTTGCCGGCATCCTTGAAGGACTGAAGGCCGCTGGTGGTGAATACGTTTTTGTTGTTGCCTGTGATATGCCTCTCCTCAATGTAGGGGTGGTGGAATTGTTGTTCAAACGCGCTCAGGGACATGATGGGGCACTACCTGTAGGTGATGACGGAATATATGAACCCCTGCATGCAGTATATCGTACCGGACCTATGCTGGGCAGGACCGAAAAGTCTATCGAACAGGGTGAAAGGTTCATTCTGGCGCCCATCTTTGATCTGGAAGATATGGTGCTTATAGAAATGGATGAGATCAGGGAGCTGGACCCGGAACTCAAGACATTTTTAAACGTAAATACGCTTGAGGATATTGAAAAATATAATATTTGAGGGAAGACCTGCTAAACTTTGCATCCGCACTCCTTTTCCTGGAGAATCCTGATCTGCTCATCATAAGGAACCACGAAAATGCTCTGTACACCCTCGCCGGTTGCAAGTACCGGATCAAGTGGAGTATGATGATTGTAACCTCTTGCCTTCATCTCCCTGACAAGTTCCTCATGCCTCAGATACAGGGCTTTTAGCCTCCCCCTCCATCTTGTGATCTCAGGATGGTTGGCATATGCTTTCTTGCCATTGGTGATGACAGACCACACAGCATGTAGTTCCCTGTGCTCACCAAGCAAGTGGTTCCGGCAAAATCTGTCAGGTGGGATGTCCCAGATTCTCATGATCAACACGTCCATCAAATTTCTTGATAAAGAACAGATGTTATTATAGTATTATGTTATTAACTGAAATGTTTTAACAAACCTTATACCCATCAAATCATATATACATCCATTCCACAAGGAGGTCCTGGAAATTAAAGAAGAGATCTGGATTGAAAAATATCGTCCACACACCCTGGAAGATGTGGTTGGACAGGACGAAATAGTAAAACGCCTCCAGTCATACGTAAAATCCCGCAATCTGCCACACCTGCTGTTCTCCGGCCCACCCGGCGTTGGCAAAACGGCTTCAGCCATCGCTGTTGCCAAGGAACTGTTCGGCGACACGTGGACAAATAACTTTACCGAACTAAACGCCAGTGATGAGCGCGGTATCGATGTAGTACGTAACAAGATCAAGAACTTTGCCCGCACATCCCCACTGGGCGAAGCAGATTTCAAGATAATTTTCCTTGATGAGGCCGATGCACTTACCTCTGACGCCCAGAGTGCACTAAGGCGCACCATGGAGAAATACACCAGCAACTGCCGGTTCATTCTCTCGTGCAATTACTCATCAAAGATCATAGACCCAATCCAGTCCAGGTGTGCCGTATACAGGTTCGCTCCTATTTCACTTGAAGCCATCCAGCAGCGTATAGCCCATATCGCAGGGATAGAGGGGCTTGAGGTCAACGACGAGGGCATGGAAGCCATAAAATACGTTTCCATGGGTGATATGAGAAAAGCAATTAACGCCCTCCAGGCAGCCGGATTGCTGGATAAAAAGGTAGACATGGAAGCAATCTACCAGATCACTGCCACTGCCAGACCAGAGGAGATCGGCAGCCTCATAGATCTGGCACTGGGCGGGGACTTTATCGGTGCAAGGACCAAGCTGGACACTTTACTTATCAACCAGGGCTTATCTGGCGAGGATATTATTGTCCAGATACACAGGACCATGTTCGACAAGAGCATTCCCGATATCCTGAAAGTGAAATTGATGGACCGTATCGGCGAGATAGATTTCAGGCTGACAGAAGGTGCCAATGAACGGATACAGTTAGAGGCACTGCTTGCTTATTTTGTCCTGGCCGGGAAAGGAAATGACAGTTAGCGCCACTATTGCTGCTCATATTTCCTGGATTCCCGACTGGGCAGCTACCGTTATCATTGCCATGATGCCGGTGGCAGAACTGAGGGGTGCCTTAACCATTGCACTTGCCCCGGCCGAAGTTGGCGGTTACGGTATGGCTGTCCCTGAAGCGTACTTCCTTGCCGTGATCGGTAATATGATACCTGTCATTCCATTATTGCTGTTCCTTGGACCGGTATCTGATTTCCTGCGACGCTGGAAAGTGTGGGATGTATTCTTTACCTGGTTGTTCACCCGCACTCAACACAAGCACAATGCAAGGTTCGAGAAATATGGTACGCTGGCACTTACGTTATTTGTAGCTGTACCGCTGCCTGTCACCGGGGCATGGACGGGATGCGCTGCTGCATTCGTGTTCGGTATTGAATTCAGGCATGCCCTGCTTGCGATATTTACGGGCGTACTGATAGCCGGGATCGTGGTAACTGCACTCACACTGACAGGGATCGGAATATTTGAATTGTTCTGATGGAATAGTAATAAATTTGAAGTGAGTGCATAAATAGTGGGTGTAGAAATACATACTATTGACTTGAATTGAACAAGAGGTTTCAATGATCAACTCAGACTGGGAAGGACCGTGGGTCACGGCAGACCATGCTTTTGACATTATGCGCCAGGGGATTGAAGGGGGTGATAGACTTTTCACGAATATCAGCGCCTATGACGATTACCTGGCATACGTTGTTAAAAAGAAGGGCTATGAACCCGGAAACACACTTGCATTGATTGCACCGTTTTTGATAGCCTTCGGCCTGGATAATGATTTCCTTGTGGAAAAGGCAAAGGATAATGCCAATTTCATTGCCGGTTCCATCAAAGCAATAGAGCTGCTAAGACGCAGCTATACGGTAAATATCATCAGTACCAGTTACCACCAGTATGTACATTATACGGCCTACCTGGCAGGTGTACCTGAAGAAAATACATACTGTACGTGGTTTCCCATTGATGAATATGCCAGTGAGATGTCAGGTGCCGATAAGGACCTTGTCAGGGAAATGGCCCTGACCATTATGTCTATGCCGCCCCTGGATATTGATACGAATGCCGGGCAGGATGTACTTGATGAAAATACTGTCTGTTCTATCGGGCAGATGGATAGCTTTTTTTGGGACATACTCCCTTCTACTGGTTTTTGTAGTGTGCTGGAAGAGGTACAACCGGTAGGCGGCACCCGTAAATATGAGGCAGTGATAAGTGCTCTTGATAAGCAAGGACAGGGTCTGAAGCAATCAGCCACCATAGGCGACAGCATCACTGACTGGAAAATGCTGGATCTTACCAGGGATGCCGGAGGACTGGCTTTATCATTCAATGGCAATGAGTATGCAGTATCCAACTGTAATGTGGCTGTGATGTCAGGGAACTGCATGGTTACGGCACTGCTGGTGGAGGTGTTCGAACGGAACGGGCTCGGTGCGGTTGAAGCACTGGTTTTAGATTGGGGCTGGCCTTCTATTAAGGAACTTTACCAGCAGGGGAAGGTTGATAGTGCTATCTATAATGCATTCAGGCACGCATTCACAGGTTCGGATTTTCCACATGCGGTTTGGGTAACAGAGGATAATCTGGATGAGACTATTGAGGTCAGTAAACGCTACCGCAGGTCGGTCAGGGGTACGCAGATCGGGGCGCTGGGGTGAGTTTTGGAGTCAAGCTTGGTGAACGATGTTCTATTTTTCGATAGGATTTATTCCTATCATAATCGCCAAGATTGTTTGCATTATTACTAATATATTAGCAATAATGGTGCCTTTTGGATATATCAGGATTTTATTCATTCCATTGTAGCTGTTTTTGCTTTCATTTTAATACCCGGGTTTTAGGTATCATCAATGTATAACCAATTATTAGGATTACGATACTTAGAATTATGAGTCTGTTTTTTAATGTATAGGAAACTCCGCGAAACTTATTAACCCCATCGCAACCAATCCTACATCAATGACACAGCCCCATATTCCCCCAGACCTCAAACCCATCATCGATTTCCACGGCCACTTCTGTCCGGGCCTGGTACTTGGCTACCGCGCTGCAAAGGCAGGCATGGAACGAATTCATGCCATGCGCTCAGAAGATGAAGAATTGATAGCAATTGTGGAGAACAATTCCTGCGCAGTTGATGCCATACAGTACATGACCGGCTGCACCTTTGGTAAGGGCAACTTATTTTTCAGGGATTACGGCAAGCATGTATATACCCTGGCACTCCGTCCCAGTGGCCGTGGTGTACGGGTAAGCCTGAAGGGCACTATGTTCGAAAACGAGGATCGTGATAAGCGTATCGAGCAGATATTGAGCATAGATGAAAATGAGTTGTTCGACATACGGGACGTTACCATTGAACTGCCGTCGCATGCCCGGATACATGAATCAGTAGCATGTTCCAGGTGCGGGGAGCCTGTAATGGAGACAAGGATCAAGGAAAAGGATGGAAAAGGTTACTGCATTCCATGTTTTAATGAAAAGTCCTGACAAAAGTATAATAATGAAGGGAAAAGGGAATATAGACTGCTCAATAATATTCCATGATAAATAACAATGGATGGTTAACAATGGTATATGATGTAATCATAATCGGTGGCGGTCCTGCCGGACTTTCCGCAGGCATATATGCCAAACGTGCAATGATGAATGCCCTGCTTATAGAGAAAGTTGGATTGGGCGGGCAGATCACCAAGACCCATATGCTTGAGAATTACCCGGGTTTTCCCGAGGTTAGCGGCATGGAACTGATGGAGAAGATGGAAGAACATGCTAAGAAGTTCGACCTTGAGATAAAATTTGCCGATGTCAGGCAGATCAAGGACGGAGGCGACGTCAAGACTGTCGTGACATCTGACGGTGAGTTCGAGACCAGATCCGTAATTGTTGCCACAGGTACCAGGCCAAAGAAACTGGGCGTGCCAGGCGAAGACGAATTCACAGGCAGGGGCGTATCTACCTGCGCTACGTGTGATGGTTTTTTCTTTACAGGCAAGGACGTGGCGCTGGTAGGCGGCGGCGACAGCGCCATTGTTGAAGCCATCTTCCTTACCAAAATGGTCAACAAGGTATATGTCATTCACCGCAGGGATGAACTGAGAGCCGAAAAGATCAACCAGGAAAGGGCTTTCAAGAACCCAAAGATAGAGTTTGTCTGGAACTCAAACCTGCAGTCGATCGAAGGTACCAATACTGTTGAAAAGGTAATAGTCAAGAACAAGCTAACTGATGAGATCACAGAGATACAGGTAGGGGGCGTGTTTATGTATGTGGGTGTGGAACCTGGCACGGATTTTGTCGAAGCCGACAAAGATGGGAACGGTTTTCTTATTACCGGTCCTGACCTGTCCACTTCAGTACCAGGGATATTTGCTGCAGGAGATTGCCGGACCACATTACTGCGCCAGGTAGCTACGGCAGTTGCTGATGGTGCCCTGGCTGCGGTCTCAGCAGAACGCTACCTTGCCGGGATAGAATAACGAAGCGAATCACAACCGGAACCACATCTGGAATCACAACTGTTATCTATTCATATCTCTTTTATTTTTTCATGAAACCGGGCGGGCAGATGCTTGAGATAATCAGGCTGCTTAAGGATGAGTATCCAATTTCAAGGACTGCACTCAGGTATGAAACACCTCACCAGATGCTTGTAGCTACTATCCTTTCAGCCCAGTGTACTGATGTTAGGGTTAATATGGTAACTGAAGAACTCTTCAGGAAATACAAAGGGATAAATGAATTTGCCGAAGCTGACCTGCAGGAACTGGAACAGGATATCAGGTCTACAGGTTTTTACAGACAGAAAGCAAAGAATATCAAGAACAGTAGTATTGCAATCCTTGAAAATTTCAGCGGTAATGTCCCTGATACCATGGAAGAACTGATTACCTTGCCAGGTGTGGCCCGAAAGACCGCCAATGTCGTACTGTCCAGCGCCTATGACATCACTGAGGGGATTGCAGTGGATACCCATGTGAAGCGGCTGTCCTTCAGGCTGGGGCTGACCCGGCATACGAACCCGGATAAGATCGAGCAGGACCTGATGAAGCTGGCCCCGAAGGGGGAGTGGAGCGACTTGTCATACAGGCTCATACTGCATGGCCGTGCAGTGTGCGGTGCCCGCAAACCTGAACATGGTATATGTATGTTGCAACATCTATGTCCGAGGAAGGGAGTGGAATGAAACCTGAACAATACAGGAATGAACGTGATTCTTCCGGGATAACTGAACCCGAAGGTGCGGGTAAATCTTCAGGTGACAGTGTCTTTGTTATCCAGGAACATGATTCCAAAAAGTTACACTGGGACCTGCGCTTAGAGATGGGGGGTGTGCTCAGGAGCTGGGCAGTGCCAAAGGAACCACCAACCGAGCCGGGAGTGAAAAGGCTGGCCATACCAACCAAAGACCACTCCCTGGAATATGCCGACTTCGAGGGTGAGATTCCAAAAGGGCATTACGGGGCCGGGACTGTAAAGATATGGGACAGGGGCACATTCGAGCCGTTGGAAGTGGATGATGAAAAAGGAAAGATAATCTTCAGGATGGATGGGCAGCGGCTATCAGGCGTGTACTGTCTTATCAGGACCAAACCCAGGGGTGGTAAGGAACAGTGGCTGTTTTTCAGGAAAAAGGGTGAATGAACTTGCGGTACTTTTGATCATCATGGATATATAACTTACGGAATATTTTGGCAGACATTTAACCAATATTTGCACAAAATCAGGATTTGCACAATCACAGCCTTTCAGCCCCTACATCCTCCCAGTCCTTCACCAACCGCTTCACTAGCTCTCACAATCATCAAAATCACAGTCCTCTCAAACCTCTGCACACGAGAATCTGTCATCAAAACCAGAAGAGGACAGTATTTTCTACCTAATTCACAACCCACGCATTTCTTGTTTTATTAAAATCGCGGGCTGCATGTAGAATTGTCAGAATTAAAACCTGTTCAGTTTCTAACCTGTAGATAATCCTGTAGTTCTGGAAAATAATTTCCCTGATATTTTCTTCTTCAGCTTCCTGAACTCTACGCCCCATTTCAGGAAAAGTTTCCAACCTTTCTACTGCTTCAATAATTCTCTCGATGAACAAGGATGCATAATATTCTGAATCACGTTTAATGTAATCCCTGATGCTTTCAAGGTCTTGAAGAGCTGGTTTAAGTCCACAGGATCCTCATTGCGGAAGAAACCTCTTCTTAACATCATCATGAGACACGATGCGCCCTTCTTCAGCAGCTTTCAGGGCGACTGCTAACTTCTTTTTAACATAGAACTCATACATGATATCATCCCAGGTAACCTGGTCAGGCAACTTCTCGATGAGTCTCTTTGCTTCTTCTTTAGCAATGCTCATAACTAATTTTCACCTAAATATTGTGTGCATTAATAACTTTCCTGATTTTCTATACCAGATTCATATATTGATTATGTAATGATTTAACTGTTTTGAATAGCTGAATTCCCAATCACATCTCAAACTCCAACCGCTCCACCAGCTCCCCCACCCCCATACACAGCACCACAAAAGACTAAATATTTCTACCTCAAATACCATTACCCATTACACTAACTATAAGGAGAGGAACAATTTGAATAAAAGCATCACATATTTCGAAAAGCCAGGGGAAATAAACACCCTCGCCGTAATTGAAGCCGTCAAGACCCGCGCACTTGAACTGGACATCAGGGAAGTGGTGATTGCCAGCACTTCAGGAAAGGCCGGAGCAGCTATGGCAGAGGCCCTGCAAGATACTAATATCAAAATAATCGTGGTCACCCACCAGTACGGAACCACTGAAGAAGGAAAATGGGATATGGAAAGCCAGTACGTCTCCCGGTTGAACGAAATGGATGTGGAGATCGTATCCCAGTCACATTTGTTCTCAGGTGTAGAGAAGTCGCTGTCCAAAGACACAGGCGGGATAAGCCGGATAGAGATCGTAGCTGATACCCTGCGCAAGCTCTTTGGTAAAGGTTTCAAGGTTGCCGTGGAAGTAGTTCTAATGGCAGCGGATTCCGGCGCACTGTCAATGGAAAGTGATGTCATTGCAGTGGGCGGGACAGCCAACGGCGCAGATGTGGCCTGTGTTATCAAGCCTGCACATTCCAATAACTTCTACGGCCTACAGATAAGGGAAGTCATCTGCATGCCAAGGGAAAAATAAGGTTTATATGCTGAATTTTGAAAATATTAACCACAAACTCCTTAAATGCAGAAGAAACAATATATTATTTAAATTATCTTCACCGAGGTGTCAATAAACATATGAGAAAATGGAAAACAGACTGGGGACTTCAAAGCAGGATGTTCTTCACAATGTTTTTACTTGCAGCAGTGTACCTGTTCTTCCTGGCAGTTTTATTCTCCCAGGGTGCAGGCATGAGCGTCATGCTCATCTTTATTGGAGGATTCATGTTCCTCCAGTATTTCATGTCAGATAAGCTGGTCCTGTGGAGTATGGGGGCCAAGATCGTATCTGAAAGTGAACAACCAAAACTTCATGAAATGATCACAAGGTTGTGTGCCATAGCAGATCTGCCAAAACCTAAAGTGGCTGTTGTTGACAGCCCTATGCCAAATGCTTTTGCAACAGGCCGAAGCCCGAAGAAGTCCGTAGTGGCTGTAACCACCGGTATAATGAAGACATTGAACCAGGGTGAACTGGAAGCAGTGCTCGCCCATGAACTGAGCCATGTAAAGAACCGGGACGTCATGGTAATGACCATTGCCGGCTTCCTCTCAACAGTGGCTTTCTTTCTTGTGCGGTATCTGTTGTTCTTCGGGGGAGGGCAAAGAAGTAGAGAGTCGGGCGGTATTATGGCAGCATGGCTGGTATCGATCCTGGTCTGGATAGTAAGCCTCATACTTATCAGGACGCTTTCCAGATACCGTGAATTCTCGGCAGACAGAGGAGCGGCCCTGATCACAGGTGCACCTTCAAACCTGGCTTCTGCCCTAATGAAGATCAGTGGCATCATGCCCAGAATACCAAAAGACGATCTGAGAAAAGTAGAGGGCATGAATGCCTTTTTCATAATCCCTGCACTGTCCGGTTCGTCTGTCATGAAACTGTTCTCAACCCATCCATCTGTTGAGAAACGTATTGCTGCACTTGAGAAATTAGAAACAGAGCTGGAATTTTAATGGGATTCCTGGATGCTATATTGGGGAAGAGTAAACTTCCAAAAGCTAAGGTAGATAATCTATTTGCCATTTCCACAGCCAGCATTACAATGGACGTTAACCTGGGACTAAAACCTGTAGGGGCAGCAGGTATCTGTTTCAAAGCTATGGAATCTTCCAGGTATGCTGCAGCACGTCTGGAAATAGAAGAACTGCTCCAATATAGCTGTAAGGAGACAGGTACTGAGTACAAGGTGCAAAAGGACGAATTCAATTATTTGTGGGTGATACTGAAAGACCCGGATTTTGAAGACCTGGTAACCAACATCCATCTTGTTTCCCAGACCCTGATAGAGCATGGGTTCAGCGAACAGCTTTTATGCGCCATCTACCGATTCCAGGGTGAAGGCACAGTCTACTGGATATACAATTATAAACAGGGGGCTTACTATCCATTCGTGCCGAAAACAGGCCACCAGAGGGATAACACACTGGAATTCAGGCTCAGATCAGTCATGGAAAGCGAACTTCCCATAGAAAAAAATGTGGAAAAATGGTATCCCCTCTGGGGAATACCAATATAATTCACAAATTAATCTTCGATAAGACCATCCCCACTGAATATATCGGCAGCTTCTTTCAGGGTCAGGTCTACAGGTGGTACAATGAGGTCTGATTCCATGATCTCAGCATCATCCAGGGGCTTGCCATTTTCTTTTATCATGGCAATAAGCTTACCCAGCTCTTTTTTGAAATCACTTTCATTTTCTTTAGCTACGTAATCCACGATCCGGTTGTCAATGACGTTCAGTTCGTCAAGCAAGCTGCTGGGTATCCTAAACTGTCCCTCTTCCATTATCCTGACAATCATTTGCCTACCTCCTCCTTCAAGGATTCAAGTTCGGATTCAATATTGCTGGTTGCACTGATCTTGGCAAGCTCCTTTTCGATATCGTCCTCCCCACCGGTAAAGTCTTCCAGTGTACCCGCCTCAAGGAGTTCGTCCAGTGCAGCCGAGCGTGCCTTCATGTCCTCTGTCTTCTCTTCAGCCCTCTGGACAGCCATGCCCACATCTGCCATTTCCTCACTGATACCTGTTACTGATTCAGTGATCTTGACCTGCGCTTCTGCAGCAGAGTACTGGGCCTTGATGGTCTCCTTTTTGGTCCTGAAGGACTCGACCTTGGCAGACAGTCTTCTTTCTGTGGCCTGGAGCTTCTCCTGTTCTTTATTCAGGTCTTCTATCTGCTGGTCAAGGGACTGGACCTGGGACATCAGTCCGTTCTTCCTCTCCAGTGCAATGCGCGCCAGGTCTTCCCTGCCTGACTTTACTGCATCCCGGGCCTGGCCGGTTAGCTTATCGATATTCAGGTTCAGTTTTGACTTTTGCAGTTCAAGCCGTTTCTTGGAAGTGGTAACCTCGGCTACACCTCGTTTAACATTCTGCAATAATTCAAGCTGCTTCTGGTAAGAGTAATCCAGGGTTTCCCTTGGATCTTCCATCTTATCAACCAACTTGTTCATTTTTGCTTTTACAACAGTTCCCATCCGATTCAATAAACCCATATTATGTCCTCCTTTCTTGTAGTGATATTTATTTGCTCCAATATTTAAATTACATTTCAATATTCATTTTACATTCGCATATTAAAATGTCATTCGCATTTTATCTGGAATATTCTCTTTTTTATTAATAGTCCAGAACCATATAAGTAATTACCATTTATCTTTTTCACAAAATTTGATAATCTATATAAACTTCTCTAACAATCTAAGACTAAACTAATAATTTATAGGTGATATCGGTTGCGTGGAAAAATCTTCAAACAGGATGTGCAAATGTTCGCTCTTTTCGGGTTTATGCTTCTCCCGATCTTTTACCTGAGCTATACCAACAAACTGGGAGGACAGTGGAACATAAACCCCATTGTACTGTTCATACTAATGGCAGCCATGTTACTGCTGTCGTTCGCTGAAATCCCCATCTACAATATCAGGACAAAGAAGCCGGAACTTTCAGATGAGAAAAAGGAACTACTTAGTGAGTTTTATTCGGTCCCGCTGGCAGATGAAATGGAGGGTGGGGATAAACTGATATTTAATACACCCATAACCTTGAATTTGGGCGGTTTTATCCTGCCAGTCATCCTTGCAGCATATGTGGCCTTCAATAATCCGAGTTTTGCAGCCCTGGAAACAATGCTGATAATTATAATGGCCACCCATCTGCTCTCAGAGATCAAGGCCGGGATAGGCATCGTTATACCCAATTATATAGGTCTCTTAACAATTCCGTTCGCCCTGATACTGGACCCGGGAAACGCTGCCACCGTGGTGCTGGTCTCTGGTGTGCTTGGTATCCTTATCGGAGTTATAACATCACTCTTCAACATCAACGAGAATACTGAAGGAAGCCCTTCCATAAATCTTGGGGGGGTAGGCAGTTTCAAAGCCGTCTATGTTACGGTATTGATAGCCCTACTGTTGACCTACTTACCTGTGTAGTTCATATCCTGATATAGCGGCCGCTTCACCATTGATCCGGCTGCTGCACCATTTCCTGATATCCGGTTTTATATCCTGATATATTGGGCGGCATCACCAAGTTCTTCCTCTATACGGAGAAGCTGGTTGTATTTAGCAGTACGTTCGCTCCTTGCAGGTGCTCCGGTCTTGATAAGTTCGGCACCAAGTGCAACGGAAATATCAGCAATAGTACTATCTTCGGTTTCTGCGGACCTGTGACTTACCACAACATCATACCCGTTCCCCTGTGCTGTGGTAGCTGCATCAAACGCCTCGCTTAAACTCCCTATCTGGTTCACCTTGAGCAACAGTGCATTACATGCACCCATTTTAATTCCCTGTTTAAATCGTTCCACGTTGGTAACGAACAGGTCATCGCCTACGTTTATGACATCTGGCAGTTCCACAGAAAGAGCGGCAAAATCATCAAAGGCTTCTTCGTGGAAACCATCTTCAATATAAATAATAGGATAAGTGTCGACCAGTTCAACATAATAATCCACCAGTTCAGCACCGGTAAATTTCTCACCATCCACATTATATTTGTCACCATCAAAGAACGATGTTGCAGCAGAGTCTATACCAATAGTGATATCATCTTCTGTATAGCCTGCTTCTTCAATGGCCTCGGTAATTGCTTCCATTGCATCATTGGTTTGGTTGATCGGGGGGGCATAACCACCTTCATAACCTACATTGGTGGCACTATTGCCGTATTTTTGTTCCAGGACATCCCCCAGGACATGATAGGTCTCGGTCGCCCATCTTAAAGCTTCCCTGAAGGTTTCGGCTCCTTTTGGCTGTATCATGAACTCCTGGATGGATAGTTCATTACCTGCATGCTGTCCACCGTTTAAGATGTTCAGGGTCGGGACCGGCAGTGTGAATGTGTTTACTCCTCCCAGGTATTGATATAATGGTATTTTGTATGAATCGGCTGCCGCTCTGGCCACAGCCAGGCTGACACCCAAAATGGCGTTGGCACCCAGACTTGACTTGTCATCAGTACCATCCAGTTCGATCATTATCTGGTCGATCTCACGCTGGCGTCGAACATCCATTCCGACAACCTTCGGACCCAATATAGTGTTAACATTATGTACAGCTGTTTTCACTCCCTTGCCCCTGTACCGATTATCTTTGTCCCGCAGTTCAAGTGCTTCATTTGAACCGGTAGATGCACCGCTGGGAACACTGGCACGTCCAAAACCTCTTGTCTTGGAATCACTGGAGTATGTCTTTACCTCCACTTCTACAGTAGGATTGCCTCTGGAGTCAAGAATCTCTCTACCATATACATTTTCTATTACGAAATCCACGGGATATTCACCAATAAGTAATTGTATTTATGTGTATTAAAACATAGACATTTTTCATGCACAGGATAGCAAGAAAGTCGAAGTTGCCTGTGTAAACAATGTCAACAAGCGATAAAAAAGAAATGGGGTCAGATGACCCCCTAAAAAAAGTTATTCTGTCTTCAGGCTTTCCAGAGCCGCCAGTGCCATCTGCCTGTATACCGATGCATCGGTGTTGTAATGCTCTTTTGCACGCACCGCATCAGGGTTATCGCTGTTCAGGTCCTTGACACGCTCAAGTGTACGCTGTGTGGTTTCCACTACCCAGCGGTCCCTGGTTGGTGCATCCACAATATGTATGCTCTCAGGCCTGACCGATGTCAGGATCGTACCATCCTCGGTCTGGAACGTGCTGGGTTTCCCGACGACAGCAAGGTACTGGGGAGCTTCGATATTTGCCATGACCTGGGCTGCTTCCGGCTGGTACTGACCGGCGTAGATGAGAAACGCTCCTGTGGGGTCCACTACCCTGGCGCGCCAGTACTCGGCTTCGTTGCCGATGTCCTCCTTTTCTGTCAGCGTACCAACTATGAACATCCTGTTTACCTTGGCACCTGTGGGTGTAAGTAGATATTGCGGGGAGTACTGGTCATTGCTGTCCTTGAATGATAAGTTTGAATCCCTGAACTCCTGGGCAAAGATGCGGTATGCAACTTCTCTTGTATATTGTCCTGCCATGATTCACACCTCCATCTGTGCGATAATTGTATCCATCTGGTCTAATTCGAGAGGCGGCAGTAACGAAATATCCTCCACAAGTATATTCCTGTCAAGCTTCGGACCTTTCACTAAATAATACCTGCCCAATAGCTTTTCTTTGAACATTTCAAGGACCACTGACTGGTCAAGGGCTTCGGTAGCCATTTGTTTAGCTTCATCCAGGGTGATACCTGTAAGTTGTTCTGAAATCTCGCGGTTCAACAGTGAATCCTGTACACACACACCATCATCCATGACGGCCTTGATCCTCAGGTCATATGATCCTTCCACTTTACCGTGTTCGCCACACACCCCTTTTATCAGGGCGCGGTTGCATTCGGGACATCTCTTTATCAGGCCGGAACCTGACTGGATATCCACCATTGCACCTGAGAACTCAACAGTCAGAGTACCGATCTCGATATCTTCAGTTATTTCCTCTATCAGGCTGGTCTTGTTAAAATTGATCTGGAACCTTTCCTGGAAGCTGTCTGTGACTACGTTTTTGAACCGGTAGCTTTTCCCTTCAACCAGTGAAGGCAGTTCAGCCTTTGCCCATTTAATGAATTTAATTGTCCCGGTCTCGTCCCCCATCAATCCTGCCTGGTCGATACTTTCGTGGGTGCTATCCCATAATTGTGCCACCTTGACAGAGATATTGATCCATTTCCCCTCAGTTGTTATGTCGCTTACTTTTACGGTAGGTGCTTCAGCCTGCTGGGTATTTACCTCAATATCTTCAGTTATCTCCTCTATCTGGCTGGTCCTGTTAAAGTTGATCTGGAGCCTTTCCTGGTAGCTGTCAGTGACCACGTTCTTGAACAGGTAAGTTTTACCCTCTTCAAGTGCAGGCAGTTCAGCCTTTGCCCATTTATTGAATTTTATAGTTCCGGTCTCATCCCCCATCAATCCTGCCTGGTCGATACTTTCGTGGGTGTCATCCCATAATTGTACCACTTTAGCAGAGATATTGATCCATTTCCCATCTGATGTAATATCACTTACCTTTACGGTAGGTGTTTCACCCTGCTGGACAAAGAAGTCTCCACGTGGGATGTTATATTCCTTTAGAAAATAATTGACTACACTTCTGCGTGCTTCTTCCTGCGGGACCTTGAACTCGTTTAAGAGTTTGTCAAGTCTGCTTTCGATCTCACTGATGGGGATATTATATCCCTTCTGACTAAAACGCTCTTCAATTTCTTTTGCAATTTCTTTATTCATTCTTCATACCTCAAGCCTCCAGTTTGTTTGNTTTAGGGAGACAATTGTTAGATGTCTTGTCAAGTTAATATACTTAACCGGAGAGCGGGGTGAAAGTATTCAATTGTATTATACTATTTTACGCTTAGTGGATTTATAAAACTTGTTTAACTACTTGTCCGTTATTTGGGGTGCACTCCACTCCGACCTCTAATCGAGTATTGATGTGGTACATCTGACTGGCTAATGGAAAGAATTGGCCTGCTATAGCACTACAAAATCAATTTAATTTGCTCTTTGACCTGAGAACATTGCATCAAGAATTATTATTCTGCCTTGAATACTCACAAATAGTCATCCATAGTTATTTGTATTTGTTCAACCGTTTCTTTAAATCTGTACCTGGGGTCTTTTTTACATCCATTGTTACTGTTTGCAGGATTAGTTAAACAAATATAAGGA
>PYCK01000180.1 GCA_009649835.1 Candidatus Methanocomedens sp.
GATTTTTATACTGGAATTTTATCATTAAAATTAGCACAATTCCACCCACTGGCACCGCTAATCCTAAAAGCCCAGCCTCCTGCCCCTGAGTCCCTCCTGAGATAATACTTTCAGATGTATATTTGATATCCAGCAAACCGGTAAACCTGGGCTGCAGGGAAAATACATGATACTGCATCACATTCCAGCCAAAATGTGTCCCAATAGCTGACAATAATCCGGATCTCAGATACAATAAAGATGTCAGAAGACTGAATGTTTCAGCGTTATGACCATTATCCCACCGTGGGCAATACCTATGTGGTAGATGTCAACGGCTGTGTAAAAATCCCCTGTTCCTTATCATCAACAGCAACTTGACCGTTATAGGTTGGCTTTTAAGTGCCACCTTTATGTTTCATAATTTTAGCATCGTTGTCGGTGACGTTTATTTATAGGTGTTTTGGGACAGTCTGTATTGGAAATTATAAACGCATTTCGATGTCGATATAGGCAATTTTCGTATCCCCTTCAAATTAAATGGTAATTTATCATAGTGCTCAGAACTTTGAGACACAGATTGCACTGATTACACAGATTGATAGTGGTTGTGAAAATCAGTGTAATCGGTGAAATCTGTGTCTACATTGATTTTACATTTGGCCATACTTTTTGAAATGGATACTAATTTTCGCATTTTCAATCAAATCTTTTGACATGATTTACAGGATTAGATCGTATCCTGTCAATCCTGTCTGAAATTTCCATTTTCTTGACGGCTCATCCATTCTTTGTAATATTCTTCTTTTTTCGATCATCTCAAGACCGCATCATATTATAGGTCATTCCCCTGGAACAATATTTCAATCTCTGTACCGCATATTTCGCAAAAATATATCCCACCCATTTCTGTCATCCGGATATTCCTGCTTATCAGGCAGACTGTACTCCAAACGACACTACTTCGCAATTAAATATAAATATGAATTACAATCATATCCAATGTCGTAGGGCAGAACACCGAAGATTTTATGTGCCATTATAACCTTCAAGCGTCCACTTTTATCAGACAAAATAGTGCCTTGGTGGCTCAGCCCGGCAGAGCGAGTGATTTGTAATCACTAGGTCGGGGGTTCAAATCCCCCCCGAGGCTTTAATTTGGTTTTATATTATTCCTGCTTTTTTAATAGCGTAATAGTGAGTAGAACGGACGCGGGCACGGCGGCGGAGTTCTTCCTGGACTGCGGGCGGCAGGGATGTATGCTCGACCGCGGTCCGGGCTGACTCGATCCGCATGAGTGCGCTGGCTGTGGCGGGGGTGAGGGTGTAGGTGGGGTGCCAGGGGGATTTCATGTGAGGTCTTCTGTGTTGAAAGTAATGGTTGGATGCTGTCAGTAAAGCGAAATAAGCTCCTTATTAGCAGTTCTTAATGCCTCATATTGTACGAATACGCTCTTTAATGTCATCAAGAAGAGTTACGTATTCACAAGGAATATTAAATTTCCAGATCGCCTTGTCCATATTATACCTCTATCCCAGAGATTTCACCTGATCTTTTTCAAAATCCTGTTAACCTCATCAATATCAAAAGCTTCCGGATCGAAACTTCCACCCTCCCATTCCAGCATCTCCTCATGTTCGGGATGTTCGGGATCCTGGATAGCTTCAAGGAAATAGTAATATCCTCCCTCACCACCGCAATCCTCAGGAGGACATGCCCGTTTACCCTTGATACAGACCGGATAATGCTTTTTCGTATCCGGTGGAAGAATCTTCTCGATCAGTATATTATGATACCAGGAATCACCAAAATCATATTCGTAAATAAACTTCTTCTGTTCCTGGAGTACCACCATATCCAGTTTCATCTTTTCTTCGTCCTTTAAGTCAAACATCAAATCCGGGTCATGTATGCCATAATAAGTCCCATTGATAATGAACTGATGAAGATGGTAATCAGCCCATCCCATAACGACCTGCAAGATCCTGTGAAGTTTGCTCAATGTAGTATCGCTTGTAACCAGGATCCGTCTCCATATTGGCGGTCTGATGCCATCGAGTGTTACTTTTACCTGATAAATATCAGGCTGCTTTTTTTCAGTCAAAATCATTCCACCTCAAATATTCACATCCAATAATTAAAAGATTTGACAATTAACATACATTTTCCGCAATCTTCGTCTTCATCTCCCGTACATCTAAAATAAGACACAGCGGTTCCATATTTCCTCTGTAAATAGCATTTTCAAGCTCATAGGTGTCCTGGAATGTCATGAACGCTTAGTTACGTTTAGTAAATAAACAACGCATTTCGATATCGATACAGGTAATTATCTTAGTTTCAATCAAATCTTTTGACAAGATTTACAGGATATACAGGATTCGATCCTATCCTGTCAATCCTGTTTATCCTGTCTGAAATATCCATTTTTTTGATCCAGCTCGCTCCCGATAGCCCCTATCTTTTCCAGATCCTCCACAAACCGGCTGACCTCATCGGCAAACTTCCCTGCCTCACTTGCCGCCACCCACGCAGTCCTCAAACGCCCCGGGTCGATCCCCAGTTCTGCCAGCACATCCTTTAGTACATCCAGCCGCTGCTGCGCCTTAATATTCCCGTTGATATAGTGGCATTCACCCAACCTGCACCCTGCCACCAGCACGCCGTCCGCACCACCCTTCAATGCCTCCAGCACAAAAGACGGGTTCACCCTTCCCGCACACATCACACGGATGTTCCTGATATTTGTCGGATAGGATACACCCTGCGTCCCTGCCAGGTCTGCCGCCGCATAACTGCACCAGTTGCACAAAAACCCAATGATCAACGGGGTCTCCCTGATATCCTCTGTAGCGGAGCGAACCTGGGCCAGTATCTGGTCATCAGTAGAATGCCTGACCTGCAGGGCTCCCCGTGGACATGCCGCTGCACAGGTACCGCACCCGCCGCAGGTCAGCTCATCCACAACAGCCTTGCCGTCAATAACTTTGATCCTGCCGTAAGTACATACTTCCTCGCACAACCGGCAGCCATTGCACAATTCGTCTACTAACCTTACGCCCATCACATCTTTCTGGATACTGCCGCTGCTCAACAATCCCTGTGCCCTGGCAGATGCCGCCAATCCCTGTGCAATAGATACCTGTATCTCCTTAGGTCCCGAAGCACAGCCAGCCACGAACACGCCCCTGGTATGGGTATCCACCGGCCGCATTTTCGGATGGGCCGCCTGGATGAACCTATCGGGCCGCCGGCTCAGGTTCAGGGTATCCACAATGCTGTTGGCCTTGCTATTTGGCTCCAGGCCAACAGATAGCACAACCAGGTCAACAGTACTGTCCACGATCTCACCTGTCATGGTATCCTCGTAGGTGATCACAGCCTCACCGTCCACCTCCTTTACCGATGCCACTCTGCCCCTGATGAACTCAACACCTTTCTCCTGCTGCCTGATATAATATTCCTCATAGTTCTCTCCGCCCGCCCTGATATCTATATAATGAACAGTCACATGATTTTCAGGGTTCCTGTTCATAATAAGTCCGGCATTTTTTATAGCAGCCATACAGCACACTCTTGAACAGTACGGGTTGCCCACAGTCTCATCCCTGGAACCCACACACTGGATAAAGGCCACCCTTTTTGCCTCGTGTCCGTTAGAAGGACGGACCAATCGTCCCTGTGTCGGACCCGATGCGTTTAGCATCTGCTCCAGTTCCATGCTGGTAATGACGTTTTTCACAATGCCATATCCGTACTCGGGCTTCCTGGATGCATCAAAAAGATGGTAGCCTGTGGCAACTATGATAGCACCCACATCAAACTCCACAAGTTCTTCTTTCTGGTCAATAATAATAGCTTCAGGTTCACAGGCCTTCACGCACAGCCCGCAGCCTACACAGTGTTTCGGGTCCACCACTGCCACAAATGGCACTGCCTGGGACATGGGCAGGTAGATAGCCTTACGCAGGCTGAGTCCCCCATCCACTTCCACTGGTACCTCTATAGGACATACGGATCCACACAGTTCGATGCAGCCTTTGCATTTGGATTCATCCACATACCTTGGCTTATGCACTACCGATATATGGAAATTCCCTATATGGCCGGTGATATCCTGGATCTCTGAATAGGTATGCAGGGTAATGTTCGGATGGTCTGCTGCCTCGGTCATCTTTGGCGCCAGCACGCACATGGAGCAGTCATTTGTGGGGAAAACATCATTGAGCCGTGCCATCCAGCCGCCGATGGTGGAATCCTGCTCAACAAGGTGGACCTTTATCCCGCTGTCTGCCAGGTTAAGGGCCGCCTGGATGCCTGTCACTCCACCCCCTATCACCAGCACATCCCTGTTGGCGGGGACGCTTTCAACGGTCAGTGGATTAAGCAGCCGTGCCCTTGCAACTCCCATGGCCACCAGGTCCTTGGCTTTTTGTGTGGCATAATGATATGCATCCCTGTGCACCCATGAGCACTGCTCCCTGATGTTGACCATCTCGACAAGATATGGGTTCAGTCCGGCTGCCTGTGCCATTCGCCTGAAGGTCACTTCATGCAGCCTTGGTGAGCAGGCAGCTATTACGATACGGTCAAGGTCCAGTTTATGAATATCTGTTTTGATCTCATCCTGCCCCTGGTCACCGCAAGCATAGTTGATATCCTTTGAAACTACAACGTCGGACAGGCTGCTGGCAAATTCGCGGACAGACTCAACATCCAGGTTTCCTGCGATATTGCTGCCGCAATGGCAAATATAGACTCCTACACGCACCAGGGCATCCTCCGTTTCTAATTAAGGTTATTAAGTATCCACTTTAAAATATGGTATTTTGACCGGATTTACAGGATGTTGACGTTGCGGTATATCCTGTAGATCCTGTTAATCCTGTCTAATAATTTTTAAATTACCCTTAGATTTGAAGTGGATACGTTATTAAGGTTATTACCTGTGAATAATGATTTTTAAAAGGAATTCTATATGTGAAATATCCTTCTATCAGAGCGGAATAATGGACACACCGGCTGCCAGGCATCCGGCGGCATACCCTAAAATGGCCCCGGTGTTCAAAAACGGCAGCCCTGCCTGTGGATTTCCTTTTGCCACTACCGCCATCAGTGCTATAAAGCCAACAATGGTGCCCAAAGCCGCACCCAGCGCGGGCATGTTCAATAGACCTATCAGCGGCAGGTTCATATATCCTTCAGTGATGAACACATTGGCAGATACCACCAGTATGGTTGGCATAATCGCATCTCCCAGCCCCATAAAGAATGCTTCACGTTTAGCATCTTTTTCATATTTGTATTCGCGGAATGAGAAGTTCAGATGATTCGGTATGACGAACAGTATGGGCACCTTCATATCCATCACGCCTTCGGCCAGGGCGAGCATATGTTTGGTCTGGTATACTGATATTGCGTCATAGACCGCCAGCAGTATCAACAGTATCAGTGTAGGCATCACGCCAAAAGATATTCCGATAATGGCGGTCACACCTGCACCTATCAGGATGCCGATGATGTCGATGACATACCATTCAGGGAACAGATAAAGCAGTACGGTGAGTGCCAGTGATAATGCCAGTGTAAGTATTATGCTGGCAGTTTCATCCATGAATATGGCAAAGATTGCAAGGAATACATAATAGAGGGTAGCGCCTACTGCGAAGAGGATGAAGCCGTGGATCATCCATTTGATATTCTTCTTGAAAGCATAGAGTATGACCCCGGTGAATCCCAGTATAAGTCCGATGTAATAGATTGTATTCCATACGCTATCAGGGTCTTCAGTGAACTGCATGCCCTCATCTATCATGGGCTGGGCCAGCATGACCGAGATTATCTGTACAAGGAGCAGGAACACTCCCATGGCCACAAATGGGAGGAGGTCGGCCAGTATGTTTTTCTTATTCTCGTTTTCTGTCAAGCTAGGGTCTCCGGTAAATAATGTGTGTTGATTGTAAAATTTGTTATAGTATTTAACCTATTTGACAGTAACCCATTTGACAGCTTGATCTATTTGACAGCCCTCTTCAATGCAGCCTCAAACCTGTCCAGCCCGGTGTCAGCCTCCTCCCTTGTCATGACCAGCGGCGGGGAGAACCGTATAACAGAGTCGCCGCATGAGAGCAGGACAATACCCTCCCTGAACCCTTCAACAACGATCTTGTCCCGTAAACCAGGGTTAATGGACCCGTCCGGCTTGATGAACTCAACTCCTATCATCAGCCCCAGACCTCGCACATCCCCGATAACAGGATATTCTGACTGCATTTCCCGCAGCCGCTGCATGATATGCCCTCCCAGTTCCTTTGCATGGCTGCCCAGCTTTTCTTCCTCCATATACTCCAGTGCAGCTACTGAAGCAGCCGATGCCAGCAGGTTGCCGCCGAAAGTATTGGAATGAGTACCTGGCGGCCAGTCCATTATTTCGTGGTCTGACAGCATGGCACCCAGGGGCAGGCCGGCACCCAGTGCCTTTGCCATGCACACGATATCGGCCCTGACACCGAAGTTCTCCATAGCCATGAAGGTACCTGTGCGCCAGCAGCCCGCCTGCACCTCATCGGCCACCATCAGCACATTATGGTCGTCACAGATGCGCCTTATCTCCTTGTGGAATTCGATCGGCGGTACGATATAACCACCCTCACCCTGCACCGGCTCCACAACAATGGCAGCAGTGTCATCGGGACTAAGTTCACGCTTGAAGATAAGTGACTCGATCTCCCTGGCACATGATATGCCGCAATCCGGATATTCCAGGTTAAGGGGACAGCGGTAGCAGTAAGCATAATGGGCGTGCACAACCCTAAGAGATGGAAAATGCTCCTTTTGCCTGATCTTTGAACAGGTCAAGGACAGGGAGCCAAGTGTCCGGCCGTGAAAACAATTGTAAAAAGCTATCAGGTTCTGCCGGTTGGTCTTCCACATGGCCAGTTTGATGGCAGCTTCCACAGACTCGGTTCCGCTGTTACACAAAAACACGCGGTCATATCGGGTCAGGCTTTCCAGTTTTTTTCCGAGCTTGACAGGGGGCTCGGCATAGAAGTCAGGGAATCCGCAGTGTGCTATCTTTTCCAGTTGTGCCGATATTGCCAACGAGACTACCGGGTTGGAATGGCCTGCGTTCATTACAGCGATACCTGCCACAAAATCTATGTACTCCCTGCCTTCCACGTCCGTGATGACAGAACCCTCTGCCCTGTCTACGACCAGTGGATAAGGGCGGGCCAAACATGCTGACATTACATCACAATCGCAGTCGATGATCTCTTTAGACCTTTGTCCTGGTGGTTCGATCATATTCTTTTCTCCTGAATATCTTAACCTGGTATGGTGTTCCGGTATATTGTTCCGGTATATTGTTCCGAAATAATGTTCTGGTATAGTATTGTATATCTTATTCGATCTGCGCCTTCTGGAGCCTGCCGCTGTAATCAAAATACACGGCCTTAACTTCAGTAAATTCCCTGACAGCATCGGTTCCTGCTTCCCTGAATCCGTTGCCTGTGCCTTTAACTCCACCAAACGGCAGGTGTACCTCTGCGCCGATGGTTGATGAGTTAATGTAAGTTATCCCTGCCTCGATCTTTTCGATGGCCTTGAATGCATTTGAAATATCCCTGGTATATATGGATGAAGACAGGCCGTACATAGTGTTATTTGTTACCTCAATAGCTTCACCAAGTCCGGATACCGGTATCAAGGCCACGACCGGACCGAATATCTCTTCCTGGGCTATACGCATGTCCTGGTCCACTTCCGTGAATATGGTAGGTTCAAAGAAATGTCCGGGAAGTCCCGGATCTGCCAGGTTGCCGCCTGTTAACAGGTTTGCCCCTTCGTTCTTCCCGATAACAGTATATTTCTCTATCTTCTCCAGTTGGGACCGGTTGATGACCGGACCTATATCGGTATCGGTTTTTAGCCCGTCACCAAGTTTTAGGGACCGGGTCTTGGCCAGGAGTTTTTGTGTGAACTCGTCCTTCACCTTTTCATGTACAATGACCCTGCTGGCAGCAGTGCAGCGCTGCCCGGTCGTACCAAAGGCACCCCAGACCACACCGTCCACGGCAAGGTCGATATCCGCATCATCCATAATGATGATCGGGTTCTTGCCGCCCAGTTCCAGCGATACCCGTTTCATGTCCCTGGCACATTCACCCATTATCCATTTTCCTGTTTCCAGGCTGCCTGTAAATGAGATGGCCCTGATATCGGGATGATGAACTATCGCCTGGCCCACCGTACTTCCCGGCCCGAACACCAGGTTTATCACACCGGGCGGCAGTCCCGCTTCTATAAGAATCTCCACCAGCTTGATTGTCAATAGCGGTGTATCGCTTGCGGGTTTCATCACAATGGTGTTCCCTGCCACCAGTGCAGGCATTATCTTCCAGGCAGGAATGGCCATGGGAAAGTTCCATGGAGTGATCATACCAATCACACCGATAGGACGCAGCACTGTCATGCAGAACTTGTCCTTCAACTCCGAGGTGGTGGTCTCGCCGAACATCCGCCGCCCTTCCCCGGCAGCGTACAGGGTGATGTCGATGGCTTCCTGCACGTCCCCGCGGGTCTCGGCCAGGACCTTGCCCATCTCCCTGGTCATCAGGGCCGCAAGGTCTTCCTTTCTCTCTTCCAGCATACGGGCGGCCTTGAACAGCACCAGTGCACGCCTGGGCGGCGGTGTCTCGCTCCATGTCCCAAAAGCATTCCATGCGGTTTCCACTGCCCGGTCCACATCATCTTCGGATGCTACCTGCAGCGTTGCCAGTTTCTTTAAGGTTGCAGGATTGATATCATCAAAAGTTTCGCTTGTTGATGAGTCGGTCCACTCTCCGTTGATGAACAATTTGTACTCTTGCATAATAATTCCCCTAAAGAACATTGTAAATTATAGATATTAAGTGTTTGCTGTCTGCTATATCATCAATTGTTGCAAGCTCTAAATCTTTATTTTTTCCAATCCCGAATATATCCGGCAAAAGCTTAATGGTAGTATATCATATTTAGGACTACCTAAAGATACAACATAGAGATGATACGTTTGGAACTAACACTCACAAATTTACAACCGAAACAGAAAGCAAGGATATTAAGACTCGAAGGTGGATTCGGCTTCCAGAAAAATGTACGATCAAGAGGTATACTTGAAGGGAAGATTGTTGAGGTAATAGCAAGACAGCCCGTTGGTGGACCTATTGTCATCAGTATGGATAAAAGAAATACCGCGATTGGCAGGGGAATGGCCTCAAGGATCATAGTAGCGGTGGAGTAATGGATATACAAAAAGTAAAGACAATCCTGCTAATGGGAAATCCCAACGTCGGAAAAAGTGTGGTTTTTTCCCGATTAACAGGAGCAAATGTGATAGCTTCCAATTATCCCGGAAGTACTATCGAGTTCACAAAGGGATTAATGCGAATAGAGGGCAGTAAAAAAGAACTGATCGACGTTCCCGGCACATACTCCCTGGAGCCGACAAACACAGCAGAAGAAGTTGCAGTGAAGATGTTGGATGAGGGAGATCTAATAATAAATGTCATTGACTCCACAAACCTGGAAAGAAACCTCTACCTTACGCTTGAATTATTACAGCGCAATACTCCGGTCGTAGTTGCTCTTAATATGTGGGATGAGGCAAAACATAATGGAATAACTATAAATCCGGATGAACTGGAAAAAATATTGGGCGTACCTGTTGTGCCCATTGTTGCATTAACTGGTGAAGGCATAAAAACACTGCTATCACGTCTGAAGGAAACACATACTCCCACAGACGTATCACAGAGTGATGCTGAAAAATGGATCCACATCGGAGAGATAATCAAAAAAGTACAAACAATTGAGCACAGGCACCATACGATCTGGGAAAAAATATCTGATGCTACAGTAAAACCAACAACCGGACTTCCGATAGGATTAGCTGTGATCCTTCTGACATTTTCCTTTATCAGGTTTATCGGCGAGGGTCTCATTGGCTATGTACTTGAGCCGTTGTTTGACATGTATACGCCAGTTGTAATGGAAATAAGCCGTGCCATCGGTCCCGGTATATTGCATGATATAATTATCGGGAGATTGATAGACGGGAATATAGATTATGTAGAGTCAATGGGACTTCTGACTACCGGTTTTTTTGTGCCTTTCGGAATGGTACTTCCGTATATCCTGGCATTCTATTTCGGCTTATCTATCTTAGAGGATACGGGCTACTTGCCTCGCTTATCTGTACTTGCAGACACTATATTCCACAAATTCGGACTTCACGGTTGCGGGATAGTATCTGTATTCTTAAGTTTGGGGTGCAACGTGCCCGGTGCTTTATCCACCAGGATACTTGAGACAAGAAAACAGCGGTTCATATCGGCCACACTACTGGCAATTTCTATTCCGTGTATGGCGCAGATAGCAATGATATTCGGCATATTAGGCAGTTATGGGATGGAATATGTGCTGATGGTCTTTATTGCCCTCATTGCAACTTATGTATTAAGCGGCTTACTTTTGAACAGGTATATAGCAGGTGAAAGTCCGGAACTATTTCTTGATATTCCACCTTACCGCAGACCCTATGGTAAAGCCCTGCTAAAAAAGACATGGATGCGTGTAAGGATTTTCCTTACAGAAGCGATACCATTTGTTTTCCTTGGAGTTTTGTTTATCAATATTTTATATGCTGTAGGTATTATTGACACCCTGGGTACGTTTTTTTCACCTGTAATAAGCGGCATATGGGGTCTGCCAAAGGAAGCTGCAGCAGCTTTGCTTATTGGCTTTTTGAGAAAGGATATGGCCATTGGTATGCTGCTGCCGCTTGGAATGAATCCATTCCAACTGGTGATCGCAGCAACTGTCCTTACAATTTATTTTCCATGTGTTGCCACATTTGCAGTACTCGTGCGTGAACTGGGGATACAGGATCTCTTTAAGTCAGTTTTACTGATGATAGCTGCCGCCCTGATAGTAGGCGGAGTTATGCGGTTGATATTACTGGGGTTTTAAACCATGAAGAATACTATGCCAGAACAAAGTTCAATGGAGGATCGGGTAATTGGCCTTAAAAACAATTGAAGAATATGTCGAGGTCATCTATACACTTGAGATGAGATCAGGACGTGCTCATACAACGGATATTGCATTAATACTCAATATCAAACCTCCAAGTGTCACTGAGATGTTGCAAAAGCTGCATGATATGGACCTTGTAATTTATGAACCGTATCGAGGCGCAAAGCTCACTCCACAGGGAATGAAAATGGCACAGGAATTGATGCAAAGTCATAAGACATTGGTAGAATTCTTTGAGATCATTGGTATTGATAATGAGACTGCTGAGGTTGATGCCTGCCAGATCGAGCATCATGTAGCTGCTAAAACAATGAAGCAGTTGAGAAAATTTGTAGAATTTACACAGAAAGCACCATGTGAACCAATATGGGTGAAACATTTTGAATATTTTGATAAAACCGGTATAAGGAAAAAGTGTAATTTGAAATGAAAAGTTAATCCTCACAAACACAAAAATTTTCTACTATGCATAAAAACACACATAATGTGGTAGAAAGGCGAGATGCTGCAACATTAATATAGTAGTTGGATACCGAATATATTCGGGATAAAACCTAATAACCCACAGAACCGATATCGAGTGTGAAGAATATGGATCAAGTAAAAAATAAAAAACCAACCGATGACAACCTTAAGATAACTGAAAACCTCCAGAAGATAAAGTATAAAATTATGGTAATGAGTGGAAAAGGCGGTGTTGGAAAAAGCACGGTAGCTGTAAATTTGGCATACGACCTCTCAAATCGAGGTCTGGATGTTGGCTTATTAGATGCTGACCTACACGGCCCCAGTACTCTTAAAATGTTGAATATTGAAACTGGGGTGGTTAATGGAGACACTGAAGGTATTTTTCCTGCTGAAGTTACTCCTCACTTAAAGGTTATGTCAATGGGATTATTTCTCACTGACACAGATACACCAGTAATATGGCGGGGCCCTGTTAAGATGGGAGCGATCAGGCAGTTCCTGGAAGAAGTTCACTGGGGCAACCTGGATTACCTGATCATTGACCTGCCGCCAGGTACAGGTGATGAACCGTTAAGTATTGCCCAGTTAATTCCGGATATCAATGGAACAGTGATAATCACCACGCCCCAGGATATTGCTCTTCTTGATTCAAAAAAGGCTGTAAACTTTGCAAAGACACTCAAAATACCAGTCATAGGAATCGTTGAAAATATGAGTGGTTTCACCTGTCCTCACTGCGGTGAATCTATAGACCTCTTTAAAGTTGGCGGAGGAGAAAATGCAGCCCATGATTTAGATGTGCCGTTTTTGGGTAGAATTCCTCTTGATCAAAAAATCGTTGAGGACTGTGATAATGGGACCCCGTTTGTTGCATCTGGTGATAAATCCGAATCAACTGAGTCTTTCAAGGAGATTGTTGCAAAAATCGAGGACTTTGTAAATTGAAATCAAGGATGTGGATGCCAGAATATTTTAGATGTTGTCAAACTTAATAGATATCAAAATTAACTGTGAATAAACAAATAAATAATAGGAGTAAGTATGAAAATAGCTATTACATCATCAGGAGATAATTTAGACAGCCAGATGGACCCCAGATTTGGAAGATGCCAGTATTTCATGATCGTGGACCCGGATACAATGGATTTTGAAGCTATGCCAAATGAGAGTGCAATGGCTTCTGGCGGGGCCGGGATACAGGCTGCGCAAACCATTGTTAATGTTGGGATCAATGGAGTGATAACCGGGAATGTAGGACCCAATGCTTTTGAGGTACTCTCAGCCGCCGGGATTGAAACAATGACCGGTGCCAGTGGAACTGTCAGACATGCATTAGAACTGTATAAAAGCGGTAGTTTACAGTCAACGGCAGGTGCGACAGTTGGTTCTCATGCCGGAATGCCAGCTATGGGTTCCGGACAAGGGGCAGGCCAGGGCATGGGAATGGAACATATGGCAGGTAAAAGTGCACAGGATGCACCGGGCCAGGCGTTGGCAGCAAAAGAACCTCATATCTTGATGCTGGAAAAAGAACTGGAAGAGATCGAGTTGCGATTAGCACAAATGAAGAAAAAACTCATAGATATGAAAAAATAAGAGGTGAATAAATGCCAGCAGGTCAGGGAAGTGGAAGAGGTAGTGGTATGGGCAGCGGAAGAGGAAGCGGTATGGGCAGAGGTGGACAAAGACAGGGTATGGGGCCACCAAAGGAGTGTAAATGTCCGGGTTGCGGATACACCACCCCACATCAGCCTGGACAGCCGTGTGCCGATCAGGCATGCCCGAAATGTGGAAGTAATATGGTAGGAATGTAATTTAGTATTAAGGAGAATAAATAATGAAAGTATGCGTACCAACAATGGAAGATGGCGGTTTAGATGATATGGTGGCCCAGCATTTTGGCAGGGCACCCACTTATACTATAGTTGATATTGAAACAAATGCAATTGAAGTGATTCCGAATACAAGTGAACATATGGGGGGTACAGGAGTTCCACCTGAGTACATAGCACCAACAGGTACCCATATTATGCTCTGTTCCGGACTTGGACCGAGGGCAGTAACTATGTTCGAACAATATGGGATCGATGTATTTGTAGGTGCTTCAGGAACAGTCCGGGATGCAATAGCTGCATGGCAGAAGGGACTGTTAAGTGAAGCTACTGATGAGAATGCCTGCCGTGAGCACAGGCATGAATAAAAATCAAAAAGCGAAACGAAACACTTGAAAAGGAGGTGAAATAAATGCCAGGAGGAGATGGAACAGGACCTCAAGGGTTGGGTCCGAGGACAGGCAGGGCAGCAGGTTATTGTGCACAGTATCCAGTCCCGGGATATGCGAATCCCAATTTAGGTAGGGGTTTTTATCGCGGTGGAGGCCGGGGTCGCCGTAATTTGTACTATGCGACCGGTTTGACTGGTTGGCAGCGCGGTGCCTATAGTTACCCACCACCAGTGGTTCAGGCAATTACAAAAGAACAAGAGGCTGCTGAACTGAAAAATGAGGCAGAATACCTGGAAAATGAATTGAAAGAGATAAAGAAAAGGATTCAAGAGATTGGGGAATAAAATCCCCAATCAATCTTTTTTTTTGAACTGATGTGAAAAATAGTTATCAAAATAAGTCTGGTTGCAGTTATTATTTATGTAACATAAGGTAGAGAAAATTTCTAATCATAAAGTAATGATCATGATCAAAAATATGTAATTTCAGGAGATGATACAATTGGCAGAAGAATTTAAATGGTTTTTGAAAGACGCGATAGTAGATACGGGCATGTGTACATATTGCGGTGCGTGTGCTGCTGTGTGTCCATATGATATAATTGAGTTCGATGAGAACGGTCCGAAGTTGAAAGAGGAATGCTACAGAAACGGAGAAGGTGCATGCAAGGATGTGTGCCAGCGGGTCATGACAGATGCATCACGCTTATCCATGAACGTATTCAACTTCATGGCAAAACCTCCATCACTTATTGGACAGTACGAAAAGATCGTTGCCGCAAGGGCGACAGATTCCGCAATCCGTGAAAAAGGCCAGGACGGTGGTGCTGTTACAGCACTTCTTGCATACTGCTTTGACAACGGACTGATCGACGGTGCGGTTACCACTGCAGGGATTGCAAAACCAAGTTCACACATCGTAACGAACAAGGAAGAACTCACGGATGCAGCAGGTGCGAAATATTCAATGATCCCTGTAATGTCTGCACTCAAGGAAACAACCGAGTCGCTCAAGAACGTTGCCGTGGTAGGTTTACCGTGCCACACCTATGGTACCAGGCGTACACAGTTCTTCGGAGGTCTGAATGTCCATCCCATCGAGGTCGGAAAGGACGGTGAGAAGGCAAAGATACCGAACATCCCATACGTGATCGGCTTGTTCTGTATGGAGAACTTCAATAAAGAGAAACTGTCTGAATACCTGGCAAATGCTGGTGTTGACATGGACAAGGTCAGTAAGCTGGCAATACACCTTGATGAGATGATAGTTACCACGGATGAAGGTGACATAGAATTTTCTCTTAAAGATCTCGCAGGATGTGTATCAGACGGATGCCGCATATGCAGGGACGCGGTCGCCAAGGTTGCTGATATCTCAGCAGGATATATGGGATCTTCAAAAGGCTGGACAACATTGATGGCACGAAATGCCAAGGGCATGGAACTGCTTAATGCGGCTGTAAAGGCAGGTTATATTGAAACTTCTGATGAAGTGGATGTCAGTTTGATAGAAGAGTTCGCAGACCTTAAGTTGCGCAGATTCAAATCCGAACTTACGAAGCGTCTTGAAGACGGGAGATCTGTCAAAGGTTACTGGGTGCGTGACTATCCGGGTGTAAGAACTGAGGTCAAGGGTACCAACTTTGTGAAGATCAAAACACAATCCGGTCTTGTGGATAACGCTTATCTTGGAAAGGTTGCAGAACTGTCAAACAAGTATGGTGATGGTAAACTTGAGCTCACAAATCGTAAGAGTATTGAGATCCAGGGTGTCAAAAACGAAGATATTGATGACATAATGGCAGATGTATATGGAAACGGACTCATGACGATCGGCATGGGTTATGTTTCTGCCTGTCCCGGTAATGCATATTGTCCGGAAGCACTTGTTGAGACTAAGGATTTTGCAAATGAACTGACACCTATGTTCGCACAGAAACTCACACCCCATAAGATGAAGATCGCCATAGCAGGATGTGCCAACAACTGTGTAAGAACTCATCGTCATGATATAGGTATTATTGGGCAAAAGCAGCCAAAGATCGATACTGAGAAATGTAACGGATGCGGAAGATGTATTGAATTGTGCAAGTTCAATGCGCTCTCGATCTCTGGCGGAAAGGCTGTGATCGACAGAGACCTGTGCGGCAATTGCGGATGGTGTGTGCGGGGATGCCCGCATGAAGCTGCAGTGGAAGATAAACTCGGCTATTCGGTCTGGATCGGCGGAAATGATGCCCGAAGGCCAACTGATGGTGTTCTGTTAAAGGAATTCTGCACAAAGGAAGAGATTCCGCCATTGATCAATAAGATTGCCTCCACATTTGTCAAATACAGAACAAAGCCTGGAAAGGAACGACTTGGAAATATCATTGAACTGGTCGGCGAAGGACAGTTTGTCAG
>PYCK01000181.1 GCA_009649835.1 Candidatus Methanocomedens sp.
ATTCAGATATAAAGTAATATTTGAAGTTATAAAAAATAATGATGCTTCCCGGGATGCACTTTTTCAATCACTGTCCTATCAAAAACATCACCTTCATCCAGTTCATTCACAACATAACCCAGATTACGAAGCACAGGTACAAAAGCCATCGTTGAATCAATATACTCCCTGGGAAGACCTGCACAGTACCTGGGAGAGACCCTGTAAGTCTGCAGAATAAAATCACTATCAACCACTTCAACCAACTCGGATACTACTCGGGCGGCACGCTCGGGCTCATCCCGTATAAGATTGGATGCATCCTCATGCAGGCGCAGGAAATCCTCAACCAAACCGACTCGATCCCGCAGCAGTTCATGGCTTACGATAATACCATAACTGGGATTAAAGGGCCAGAGTTTTGAAGGCGGGATCACAACCTTTGCACCGCATACCCTGGCAGCCGCAACCGACAAAGGCGGCGTCCCAATAGCCGCATCCACCTGGCCGTTCGCCAGTGCATCGGGAATGAAATCTGCCCATGCAAAATTCCTTACCTCGACAGACTCGCCAAGGTCGTGCTCCTCCAGCAGGTTGCGGATGATCACATCATGGATAGAACCCGACGGCGGACACCCTATACAACCGCCCCTGAACTGTTCCAGGACCGATCCCGTATCCCCGCCCATATCCTCAAGCGTACCGCACCCGGGCGGCCCGATCATCACCGTACCTTCCACATGGCCGCCGCCCACGCATATAATAGGCACGCCCCTGTCAATACCTATCATTACAGGGGGCAGCCCGATATAACCGATATCAACCTCGCCCCTGGAAAAAGCATCCACGATGGCCGGGCCGCCGCCGAACATGCTCCACTGTGCATTGATGTTGAGCTTTTCCTCAAGCCAGCGGGTGCCCATAAGGATGAATGAAGTGTGGTAGAACGTGGAGAGGTGCCCGATACGTAATTTCTTATTAGTCATATATTGCCGATTGTAATATCCAATATACTTACATAATCTTTGCCCAATATACACATCGAGAAAATCCTCGTTACGCCCGGATTAGCTCGAGTATATATTTATAAAACATATAGAATAAAAGAAAACTTAATAAACTATAATGTTTAATATGTATGTAGGCAAAAGTTGAGTGTGATTTATCCCCTCATATCCCGTTCATAAACTTGACTTTTGCCCTCTTTTATTATCATATTAATACGACCGAATGAAGGTTTTCCTTGTTCACACATTCATTCTGTGAGCGTGGATTGTTACAACAGGCCGTAATGTTCAACGTTCCAGTCGGCAATATCCTGTATCTTGGATATCTCCTCTTTCCCGCCTTCCATTGTGAACAAGTGCTTGAACCTACCCTGTGCTTTGAGATATTCTTCCACAGGCTTTGGCTTTTTTACCTTCCTGGCTGAAGTGATCTCACCATCCTCCATCTCGTACAAGGGCCACAGTGCAGTCTCGACTGCCAGTTTACCGATCTCCACAGTCTTGGAGGTATCAAACCTCCAGCCCGTTGCACAAGGAGCATGGGCATGGATATAAGTAGCACCTTCAATATCCGCTGCCTTTTTGACCTTGCGCATCATGTCTTTCGGGTAGGAAATTGATGTAGTGGCCACATAAGGCGAACCGTGGGCAACTATAATGGCAGGCATGTTCTTCTTGGGCCTGGAGTTGCCGAAACTCTGGCTGCCAGGCGGGCTGGTTGAAGTTGAAGCATTAAATGGAGTGGCTCCACTGCGCTGTACACCCGTGTTCATGTATGCCTCGTTATCGATACACACATAGGTGATATCGTCACCGCGCTCGAAAGCCCCTGATATTCCACGAATTCCTATATCCACTGTAGCGCCGTCGCCACCCATGGCTATGACTTTTGTATCACCTTTACGTCCAAGTGCCCGCAAGGCCGCCTCAATACCCGAAGCTACAGATGCGGTGTTCTCGAACAATGAATGTATCCAGGGCACTTCCCAGGCTGATTCAGGGTACGGTGTGGTCATCACTTCCAGGCAGCCAGTGGGATTTACAACTATGGCATCGTCTCCTACCGCTTCCAGTACGAAATTAGCTGCCATGGCATCGCAACAGCCCGCGCATCCCCTGTGTCCGGGTGCAAGTCTGCTCATAAGAGTTCACCCCGCAGATCTGCATATTCACTTTCAACCTTAATACCGGATTTTATGGCCTGTGCAGCCTTATCTATGATCATTTGAATGGTGCTCATCGGAATATCCCGCCCGCCGTGTCCCAGCATGAAGCCCATCACAGGTACATTGATATCTGAATTATATAAGCAGGATTTAACCTCGGTAAACAAGGCACCTTCGTTCAGGCCAACTGAAATGTTCTTATCCAGGGTCACGACGATGGCAGCATCTGAGACCGCACTACGTATGACTTCCACAGGGAAAGGCCTAAATGTCCTGACCTTGATCAGGCCCACCTTGATACCCTGGCTGCGGGCTTTATCAATTACATCCTTAATAGTGCCCACCACCGAGCCCATTGCCATTAACAGGATCTCGGCATCCTCTGCCATATATGGTTCAATGAGTCCGCCGAAGTAACGGCCGAATATCGTCTTGAAATCCTCGGCAGCCTTCTCTATCTTACCAAGGGCTACATCCATTCCTTTTTGTTGCAGGTACCTGAATTCTGTATAGGCGGACGGATCAGCAAAAGTGCCAAATGACAATGGGTTACGGGTGTCAAGCACATGCTCCGGGTCATAGGTAGGCAGGAACTCATCAGTCAGTTCCTGCTCCAGCAGTATCACAGGTTCAAATACATGTGACAGGATGAAACCGTCCATGCAGACCATGGCTGGCAGCATGACATCTTTGTCCTCTGCTATTTTGAAGGACTGGGCTGTCATATCGCTCATTTCCTGGATATTTTCCGCATATAACTGTATCCAGCCTGTATCACGCTGGGATATGCTGTCCTGGTGATCATTCCATATACTGATGGGTGCACTCACGGCCCGGTTTACTACTGTCATAACGATCGGCAGTCGCATACCTGAAGCATTGAACAGCACTTCGTGCATCAGTTCCAGTCCCTGGGAAGATGTGGACGAATATGTCCTGGCGCCCGCAGCACTGGCACCTACCAGTGCGGAAAGTGCAGAGAACTCGCTCTCTACATTGATATATTCACAATTGGGTATTTTACCATCAGCCATGAACTGAGACAGGTCTTCCACGATATGGGTCTGTGGTGTGATGGGATATGCCGATATTACATTGGGCCTGCAAACCTTTACAGAATGGGCCACTGCATAAGAACCTTCTACCACTGTCATTTTTCCAGACATATTATTTCTCCTCCAGCACCATTTCTATGGCATCCTTGGGACATTCATTGGCACAGATGCCGCAGCCTTTACAGTAATCATAATCAAAGATAACGTACTTGTCTTCCTGCTCTTGGATACTGCTGTCCGGGCATAACAACGAACACAGCCCGCATCTGACACACTTATCCTTATTGTACAGGGGCCTGAAATTCCTCCAGCCACCGGTCTTGTTGACCCTGGTAGTACCGGGCTTTACAGCTCCGCCGATCGTGACCTTCATTGTCTCGCCTCCATGCGGTGATAAGCTTCAAGCACGGCCTGGGAATTCTTTTCGCCCACTTTACCGGGGAAACGTTGCGCTACAGCGTTCTGGATGCTTTCAACCTTGATTTCGCCTGTGGCGCCGGCAAAAGCACCCAGCAGAATGGTATTGACAATGGGGCGCCCAATAATGTCAAGGGCAATCCTGGTTGCATCTATTGTTATGACCTCTGCTTCTGTGTCAAGGTCAAAGGTATCAGGTGAAAACTCAGTGTTTATCAATATCTTACCGTCAGGCTTAGCACCCGATGCCACGTCCACTGTCTCGATGAGTGTGGCGTCCTGTACGATCACATAATCAGGTTCGTATATCTGGCTGCGAAGCCTGATGGGTTGTTCGCTGATTCTTGTAAAAGCCATTATCGGAGCGCCTCTTCGCTCCACTCCAAAGGCAGGGAATGCCTGGGAATATTTTCCATCCTCGAATGCTGCAACTGCCAGCAGTTCAGCGGCTGTAACTGAACCCTGTCCTCCACGGCCATGGATACGTATTTCCTTCAAGTAAAGCTTCCTCCAAATTATTATAAAATGTGTTGTTTTCTTAACAGATGATGAGAAGTGATTCGTAATTGTTTAATTATTATTTATTACTTATGATAGATTAAGGGACTTAGGGGGCTGAATGAACAAAAAGGTAATGTTCGAAATCTTTTTAACACTTCTAACGTAACTAAAGTCCAATGCGACTTGACCTACACATCCATTCCTGTTATTCAAAGGATTGCACCTCACCGGTAGCAGCAATCCTGGAACAGGCCTTTAAGGCAGGACTTGATGGAATTGCTATTTGTGACCATGACACGGTGGAAGGATCGCTTGAAGCCAGGCGTCTGGTAGATGAGATGGGGCTTGACCTGGTGGTAGTTCCCGGGATTGAGGTAACAACTAACCGTGGTCATCTGTTGGTATTGGGTGCAGATAAAGCGTTCCCAATAAATTCTGACCCAAGCGACATTATTAAAATGGCCAGGGAGCGTGATTGTCTTATCGTGGCACCCCATCCCTACAAGGGCTACCCAAAAAGTTTAGGGGATGTATCTGACCTGGACGTGGATGCCATCGAGGTCCTGAACTCCAGGTTCATCCTTGGTAAATTCAATAAACGGGCAGTGGAAATGGCAGAAACTCTGGGTCTGCCTATGCTGGGTAACAGTGATGCTCATTTTGTAGAGATGGTGGGCAGGGCTTACACTGAAATTGACGCTGAGCCGTCGGTTGAGGCCGTATTTAAAGCAATAATGGACAAAAAGACTGTGGTACATGGCACCAGGACTCCACTTGGAGTCCAGTTCTACCAAGCATGCCTGGGAGTTAAAAGAAGGATGCTGAACCTGATATAGCAATGAAAGATGCTGAATAGTAATGAAGGATAAAAGAAATCATTCATTGATCTAAAAACAATTCAAAAAAAAAGAAGGGAAGATAGAATAACTATCTTCCGGATGGTAGTTAAAATTTAATTCTTGATTTTCCTTATCACAAATAACATAGCCAGTGATGTCAATGCCGCCAAGACTCCAAACCCTGGAGTTGGTGTTCCCTCGTCACCTTCGGTGGTAGTGTCCACAGGCTCGGATGTATCAGTATCGACCGGAGTCGGTGCTGCTGCATCTGGTTCATCTGGTTCATCTGCTACCATCGGGTGGCATACCGAACACTTCAAACCAGTACTGGAGGTTTTAAGGGATATCTGGTTGTATCCATGAAGTGTTTCAACAGTGTGGCATAGCACACATTCCGGGATCATGATCTTTTCCGTACCCTGGTCTATGTGGCATTTTTCACATGCTACATCAGGAATATGGATAAAGTGAGGGATCTCAGCTGCGGTCACATTGACAGAACCAGGCCTATGGCACTTGTAACATGAATTCGGATCAGAAGCCTCGCCATGAAGTATAGCAACATCTGCAGAGGCGTGGCAGCCCTGGCAAACAATTACATCGCCAGCACTTGTAATTGGTGAAACAATATCCGCTGCTGAACCATGGCACTCACCACAGGATTCTGTTGGTCCGCCGTGAACGTCCAGCAGGTCGCCGTGGCAGTGTGCACACAGGGTATCTGACATCATTTCCAAATGTAAACTATCAAGCCCTTCATGGCAGTACGAACAATCCTCAGTTTGTACCTTTTTTAAGTGAACATTATGTATCGAACCTGTATGGCAATTGTAACATGAAGGTTGTCGATCGGTCAATGTTGCACCGTGACATCCCTGGCATGTGGCTGATGTCATTTCATGTATCACATGCGTATCCTGGTTATGGCAGACCGCCTTACAGTTCGTGTCTTCTGCCATTTTGCTTACTGTCTCATATTGTGGCACATCTGCTTGAACTGCAGTGACCATTGAGAATATTACTATTAATAATAGCAAAACTTTAATTTGCTTCAAATTTTCTCCTCCTTTAAATATTTTGTGTATAATTATTGATTTCCATCTCCCTTATGCTATTATTAACTTTTCGTTTTAATAATAGCATAGGTTAAAGTAGGTACTCATTATTGTCAAGTGTTTACCTGAATACGATCAGTGGTCTTTTCTCCCGTGGTTTTTTCTTATGTTCTTCGTGTGCACCCTCAACAACTTCTACATATTCGTTCATAGTCTCCTTACCGGTTATGAACAAGGCCTTAACATTTTGTGACATCCTCGGATCTGTTCCCAGGAATCCCAGATGAATGATGAGTTCAAGCACAAACCAGTATGTAGCCCACAAGTGTATTGTCCTGATCAACTGCACTCCGCTCATGCCGATAACTGCAGCTGCACTGCCGGTTATGTCATTAACGAACCAGGCCATAAAATTATTCCATACAGGTATATCAAAATTCATAAATCCGAATTTCAGGTCTATCATTATGATGCCTGTCAGGCCAATAAAGAGAATGGCCATTGCTTCAAATACCACCATAAGTTTATAGCCCGGATGAAGTTTATTTTTATAATGACCAGTGGTTTTATCGTAAATCGTGTATTTTGGATATTCCTCAGGGGGTTTAAATACGCCAACAATGGCTTGATAGAGCCTGGTAATATCTTTCGGGCCGAATAAGTCATTCAGCAGGTGACCGCTGGTTATCAGATTGAACGGTATGAATGTCCAGTTGATCACCAGGAACAGGATACCTGCAATCACATGAACCAGACGGAGGGTTTGAAATGACATCAACTCCCATGCATGTAAGCTACATGTATTGAACTGTATAGCCATGTACAGTCCTGTAATTATAAGCAGAACACACGTTATCATATGTGACTGGTGAGCTATCATATCCCTCAGTCTATACCGTTTTCCTACAACAACATCATTATCAAAGTTTTGATTTCCCTGCATACACATCCTCCATTTCAAACATATAATTGTAAATCACCAATTTGGAAGCTCAATAGACTCCACAAACGTACACAGATGTTTACCCTATATTTATCATATTATATTTTTGTAGTTTACATTGTTAGATATAGTTTTCGTTTAAGTTCTGGCGAATCGCATTATCTTCTCTGTTAATCTATCAAATGTGCTTAATTATATGGGGTGCCTCCGGAATAATCAACTCCTTTAAGGCAAGCTCGACCGCTGCCGGTGAGCCGGGTAAACAGAATACCACGCATCTACCCACAATCCCGGCAGATGCCCTGGAGAGCATAGCAGCAGTCCCTACGTCTTCCAGGCTTTTCAGCCTGAACAGTTCACCAAAACCGGGAATGGTCTTGTCAAAAAGTGGTTCCACCGCTTCTAAGGTCACGTCTTCGGGCGCAAGACCGGTACCGCCACTGATAACGATAGCATCGATATCCGCACCCATGTCTGCATCTATATCTGTGCCTGTCAGTTCCCGGACATGCCCGGCAATCAAGGTTTCATTGTCAGGCAGTAGTGAATATGTCTTCACATCAAAACCTGAACCTGATATCAGGTCCATCATAACGTTTCCGGATATGTCATCAGCAAGCCGTGGCTCGGATACACTGCCATAGGTCTCATATCTGGATGTGCTCACTGTGATAATTGCGAATTTCACTGATGCAGGAGCATTCTTCTTGTGTTGTGCAGGTGTATCGTCCCAGGGCATGAAGAGATTTATGTGTCATGGATTATATGAACTAATCTATTCTATGCAGATAATGGCTATTGACGTAGGAATGGGTACACAGGACATACTGCTGTACGACGATGCACAGCACATAGAGAACAATATCAAGATGGTGCTGCCCTCCCAGACCCGGATAATTGCACAGCGTATCAGCCATGCCACAGGTGCAGGGCGTGATATATTCCTCACTGGTACTACCATGGGCGGCGGTCCGTCGGGCAAGGCTGTACGTGAACATATAAGGGCAGGACTGAAGGTTTATGCCAGACCGGATGCTGCCCTGACCATACACGATAACCTGGAGAAAGTGACGCAAATGGGTGTGACGCTGGTGGGCGGGGAGGACACGATACCCGGGGGGGCAAAGCAGATCGAGATGTGTGATGTGGATACCCATGCCCTTGGCACAGCACTGGGGCTGTTCGGGACACAACTGCCCAGGGACTTTGCAGTGGCAGTACAGGATCACGGTGAAGCTCCTGACATGAGCAATCGCGTGTTCAGGTTTAGGCATTTCAGGGAGCTGCTGGAGCAGGGCGGCGAACTGGAGCGCTTCGCCCATTTGAACCAGGTGCCGCCCCACCTTTCCAGGATGCAGGCAGTCATGGAGACCTTAAAACAGCCAGGGAACAATGTTCTGCTCATGGATACGGGACCTGCTGCCATTTGCGGAGCGCTGACAGGCAGTTCCGGCGGCCCGGTAGCTGTAGTGAATATAGGCAACGGGCATACCCTGGCTGCCGTGGTGGCCGGGAACAGGATGCTGGCATTGTTCGAGCATCACACCCGGAATGTGGATGCACAAAAGATGGATGGGCTTATCAGGCGGTTATGTGATGGAGAACTTGGTTTCGATGACATTTTCAACGATGGTGGGCATGGTTGTTATATCAGGCAGGCCGTGGGGTTCTCAAACATCGAATCAGTGATAGTGACAGGTCCTAACCGCCAGATTATGGAAGATTCAGCGCTTGATGTGGAATTTGCAGCACCTCACGGTGATATGATGCTTACCGGATGTTTCGGGCTTGTAGAAATGTTTGGAAAGAAGATGGAAAACAGGCACAGCTGAATTTTTATTACATCTTTATCCTGCCGATCTCCAGGTACATGATCTCTTCTCCCCTCTGCCAGGCAAAAACCATCTGTTTTCTCACACTGTGGGCAAGCCTGATCGCCCTTGATAGCTGGGGCAGGTTGAACACATGTTCGATGTTCACTGCATGTACAAGGAATTGGGAATGCATCATCGTATCCAATCCGTCAATTTTATTATAAACCCGGTAATGGGTGCCGAACTTATACCCGGTCTTGGCTACCATCCCCGAATCCCTCAGGTCCCTGTAAACTGCCAGTTTTTCCTTAAAATCGCTTTCCACATCGATTGCACTATCTGCAAATTCCATGCTGGCGAGTAGATAGTCCCCACTGCTGTCACTGAGGTCCAGTACATTTTTCTCCTGCAAATATGCTGCCTCAACTAATGATAACTGGAGGCGGATTTCATCCAGGGGTTTACCGTAAAAGAATTGTTTGTGCAGCAGGGCAGAGGCGTCGGCATCCCAGACCATGACCCTGTCTTCCAGGAGGGTGGCCTCAATACCCTTACCCGGGACATTTTCATTCATATCACCTTTCATTGTGCGAAGCTTCACACCGTAGAAGGTGATGTCACTTTCTTCGTCCACTACAGCAATCACAAGTTCCTTGCGCATGTTGGCTGTGGTCTCAAGCTGGCGTACCAGATCTTTTAAGGGCATGGGATTACGTTCGGAGAGTGTGTATACGAAATATTTCGAAGGGGTTTTACCGGGCCGACCTCCTCTGGGATATACCCTGAAATCCGTGACTCCTGGCTTTATGAAATAACCCCTTTCACGCATGTCTTTGTAGACGATGTATTTCACTTCAAAATTCTCTTTTTCCATACTTGCATAGCTGATCAGGTCCTTGAAATCAAGTCCCTTCTTATCCCTGGTGACCTTGATCCTGCCTTTGTAGGTGAGGTAGGCAGCTTCGATGAGGGTCAGTTCAAGGAAATCGTCTTTTGGGTTACCATAGAAACTGGTGTTGTAAAGTGTCTCCTTACTATCAGGTTCCAGTTTCACGATATGGCAGTCCAGTTTGCCGTTAAGTGCGTGGTTCTGGTTCATTCGCTTCACTTATGAGAGGTTAAGTTAAATAGCCTTCCTGACGGATGCAGGTTAATAATCGCAAGGTATTTATTTTACCTCTTCAATTGATTATTTCTGACCGGGATATATTTACCGGGTATGAAAGGAGAGAAATCATATGGTAGCAAAAATAAATGTTGATGAATGTACAGGATGCGGAACATGTGTGGATGAATGCCCTGCAGAAGCCATTTCAATGAACGATGATGATATTGCTGTGGTAAATGCGGATGAGTGCACAGATTGTGGAATGTGTGTGGATGCATGTCCCACTGAAGCAATTTCGATGGAAGAATAAGCACATAGATATATTTTCAAATCGGGCAACATATCTACGTGCCTGGTTTGAGAAAAAAAGATGCAAGTAAAAGTAGATATAGATGAATCTGTAGGATGCAAAACCTGCGTGGATGAATATCTGCAGGAAGCCATCTTAATGAATGACGATGACATTGCGGTTACTAGTGATGAGTGCACTGATTGCGGATTGTGCGTGGATGCATGTCCAACTGCCGCAATTTCATCTGATTGATGATCAATATTCGATTAATTTTTACTTTTTCCGGAGGTTGGCCAATGACTGAAACAATCAAAACAGGCGTATTAGGTGCAACAGGAGCGGTAGGACAGAGGTTTATTGAGGCTCTTGCCAGACATCCCTGGTTTGAGATCACTGCCCTGGCAGCATCTGAGCGCTCAGCAGGAAAGAAATACCGTGACGCTGCCAACTGGCGGCTGGAGTCACAGATACCTGAAGAAGTAGCCGATGTCGAAGTGGTACCGGTTGACGTTGGAGCAGTGGATGCTGACCTGGTGTTCTCTGCACTGCCGGCGGACATGGCAAAAAAGGTGGAAGCTGATTTTGTCAAGGCGGGCTGTGTGGTTGCCAGTAATGCAGGTGCGTTTAGGAAGGAGGCAGATGTACCTCTGATGATCCCTGAGGTCAACCCGGAGCATCTGGGGCTGATCGATGTACAGCGCGACAACCGCGGCTGGGACGGATGTATCGTGACAAATCCCAATTGCACTACCATTATGTTCACTTTGACCTTAAAGCCCCTGATGCAGTTCGGGCTTGAGAATGTGAATATAGCGTCCATGCAGGCCATTTCGGGTGCAGGTTTTGACGGCATCCCGGGTATGGCTATACTGGAGAATGTGGTGCCTTATATCGGCGGTGAGGAGGAGAAGGTGGAGAGTGAACCTTTGAAGCTCCTTGGTGAGTTCGATGGCAGCCAGATAATCCCTGCTGATTTTAATATCAGTGCGAGCTGTCACCGTGTGCCTGTGATGGACGGGCACCTGGAGGCATTGTGGGCTGGCATGGCAGATGACCCTACGCCCGATAAGGTGCGCCAGGCGTTTCTGGACTTTGACCCTGGTCTTTCAGACCTGCCCACCGAGCCTGAACACCCGATTATTGTGAGGGATGAACCTGACAGGCCACAGCCCAGGCTGGACAGGAATGCGGGTGATGGTATGAGTGTGTCTGTGGGCCGGATACGGGAAGGTATTCGGTACATGGTGATGGGGCACAATACTATCCGGGGCGCGGCAGGTGCCAGTGTGCTGAATGCTGAGTTGATGCATAAGAAAGGGTATATCTGAGTCCGGTTTGGGCTTGGATTACCTTGGTTTTTTTTAGTGGGGTTATTTCACCTTGAGATGGGGTGAATAATCCTTATAAACGCTGCATACAGGCCCGGTACATTTGTACGGGGATTTACAGTGACTTTAATATATAGAAACGTTAACCACTATACACAGTCAAAAACACACACGCTGGTTGCATGACAAAACATCAGACGGGGCCCGCGCGGTACATCTCCAAATTCTCATTTTCCATAAAAAAATGCCAGATATTCTTCATTTGTCAGTCCCGCCTTATTTATCAGCTTCTTCAATAGACCGACAC
>PYCK01000182.1:0-3203 GCA_009649835.1 Candidatus Methanocomedens sp.
GTATCCCTTTCAAATTAAATGGTAATTGATCATATTGCTCGGAATTTTGAGACACAGATTACACTGATTACACAGATTAATAGTTGTTGTGAAAATCAGTGTAATCTGTGAAATCAGTGTCTATATTAATTTTGCATTGTGCTATACTTTTTGAAATTGGTGTAGTAAATCTTTTTACGGGTGGTCCTGCACCCAGAATTCGCCAGTGGTTGTGTGTTCCTTTTTCCAGATGGGAACCTCTGCCTTCACCCGTTCTATGGCATCTGACAGGGCCTGGAAGAGCTGCTGCCTGTGCGAGGCTGCAACTACGATATACAATATATCCTGCCCTGCTTCTATCCTGCCCACGCGGTGGTGTATCCTGACATCCAGGATGCCTTCACATGCTTTCAGGTCGGTTTCGATGAGGCGAATCTTATTGCCAGTTTCCTCTTCATAGGATTCGAATTCCAGGCTTTTTGTTTCCACATCCCCGGTCTTTTCCCTTACGATGCCTGTAAAACTTCCGATTGCTCCTGCTTCTGCGATCCTGGGGTTCTGCCGCACTTTTGTAATAAGGGAGTCCAGGGTATGGTATTCAGGCTGCTGCTCTATAATGTCGAGCAGGTTCGTAAGTACTTTTTCTGGCAGGTCAACGCCACTATCCAGCCTTGCCACCTCATCCGGCAATTCCAGATCTCCCAGGACAATTTTTGGCAGGCGGCTGTCCTTGAACCCTTCGACCACTGCATAGTCCATGCCGCTGTTGGCCAGTTCATCAAGGGCATTCCCAAGGTCGGTTCCAGGGATGAATTTTGCTGTGCCTGAGTGGGTTACACCCATTACTGCCCTGGCACCGGCATCCATGTACCTTCTTGTATCGGTGCCATCGGGATTAAGGTCATGACCAGGCATATGTTTTACCGTGCCCACACTGCCGCGTTTGGCCAGTTCCTGTACCAGTCGTTCAACCAGGGTGGTCTTGCCGGATTTTTTGTAACCTGTCACTGAGATAATTTTCATGTACCTGTATTATTGGGGCTTTACATTTTAGACTTTGTGTTTTATAAGGATTGAAGGCAATCCTGGATATTGAATGCGCCGCAAGACCGCAACCATGGGACATCAAAGAACTGTCACTTATGAGCAAGGGCAGTGGGAACTGCTGGGGAACTTCAGGCAAATGGCGGCCGGTGTAATGTATTCCCTGGGGAATGCGGGATTTGAAAGTTATGTATACGGCAGCCTTGCCAGGGGTGATGTATCACAAGGCAGCGATATCGATATCATTATTCCGGGGGTGGTCAGGTCGTTCATGGTGGAACTGGCACTGGATGAACACGGCATCACTGGCAGGAAGCTGGTACAGGCCACGCCGGGCGGGCTTGCCAAGGCCCATATCTACCTGCCAGGGAATACTATGGTCACGTTCCCGCTGGTTGAGCCCACTGTCAGGGAACTGGATTTCTATGCTTTTGGTGGACAACTGGGCCCGGATGGGCTGGAGGATGTGGTCCATAACCGTGTTCCTGGTGTGGATAAACGGCTGATGTTGATTGAACCGATGCCGGAGGGGCATGTTGAAACGCCGCTGTCAGACCTGCCGCCGGGTTCGGTAGCCAGGAAGGTCGGGGTGGGACAGGATATTGTTGAGGAGAGGATCAGGGTGCTGAACAGGCGGGCGAGGGTTGGCATTACCGGGGTGTATCTTGACAGGCTGCTGGCCCCGGATGAGGGGTTTGAGGCTGTGCTTGAGGAGATCGCGGCAAGGGATTCGCTGGTGAGGCGCAGGGTGAGGGGGAGATGAAGGAGGGGGAGGCCGTAAGGCCTCTTCTTTACTCTACCAGGCGATGGGTTGTTCTCATGCTCACATAAAGTAATGGATTCCAGTACGACTTATTCAATGCGGAAAATCAGGCGCGAATAGTAACTATGCCTAATTGTTTCTCAATATCCACAAGTGTATCTTCATATTTCCCTATTGTAATATTCCTCCTTACTGCAATCACTCGGGCAATGAAAATTTCTTGTTTAATTCAGGTAGTAGTTCAGTCTATAGGGCCATGGGTAACTTTACTATGCTTATCCATCACATCAAATACTTTTACTTCCATATCACTAAGAGCTGGATGTTTCATCAACTCCGCTACGATACTTCCTTCGAGATAAGCCTTTAATGATGACTCGTCATTAAATAGGTGGATACCTCCAGCCTCTTTATTGGTTTCGTTCATAATCCAAACCTTCCAAATGAGTCCTTTGACATTCGCAATAGGTTTGGCGAATTGATCAAATGTAGCTTTCTCGTAGTCTGATTTCGGAACGTTGAATTTGAAATTTACTTGTAGAATTTTCTTTGACATTTTCCTCACCACTCTTTATTAAGTATTTTCAATTCCGTCAGGAATTCCGCTTGAACTTTTTTTGTTTCACATCAGCAGAACCTTATCCCCACTAACAATGTGATTCTTCGTATATTTAAATTCTATTCTTAGTAATATTGGAAAACAAGGTGATGAACAAGTTAATTGTCCCTTTCTAATTGCACCTGCGCCTGAATAGAAAACGGAATTCCAGTGATCCGACAGAAATACAAAACCATGAGGATACACTCTGATGTCTTTCGGCCCTCTGGTCCGAGGTCTGTGACGGATGGGGTGGCGTGTCTTGAAGCATAAAAAAGAAAGACAAACAACCCGGTCATCAGAAAAAAACATATCCCACCATGGGTTCAAATCCCACGTCCGAGTCTGCTTCCGGACGAAGAACGGGAAGTGCGGTATCCTGAAGTTTAAAGTAATGACCTGCTGTTCAGAACAGGCAATAGATGGATTTAACAATAATTTGAAGATTAAAACCCGGCATACTCAAATAGATACCAGGGAAGTCATAGAGGACATCCCCTTGTCGGCTCCATTTTAGGTTTCTTTTCCGAATGATATTTTGTTTGCCTGATCATGGATAAATTCATGACTCTGAAATAGTTGTATGCAAAGTATTATACTTATGATACAACATTTCGGGCTTGCTGCAAAGAGTATCAAGGGCAAGGAACGCCTGCGTGAGAAGGGATTTGTGGTGTTTGACCTGGAAGATATGTAGGCGGCCGGGGTATTATCATATTTGTTCTATGGTCAGATTAACTTGAGTACATGATCTGATTGAGTACATAATCTAACACATCATATACTAAGAAAAAAAATGCAAAGTATTTTATCATTCTG
>PYCK01000182.1:3213-9526 GCA_009649835.1 Candidatus Methanocomedens sp.
AATGTAGACAGGCATGGTATTATCACATTTGTGGTTATTAACTTTCAGGTGATAGATCATATTCTACGAAAAAATGCAAAGTATTTTATCATTCTGCAATCAACAGACACATAAAGGTGATATAAATTAAGGAATACAAATTAAAGCGAGGATTCAAGCCTGAAATGGACCGCATAAAAGAAGTATTGCAGGACAGTTTCCAGGTCCCGGTGACCGAAGAGGACGGAAAACTCATCGTCAGTTACGGCGCACTTAAACGAGTCGAAGCCAGTATTGTAGATAAGAAACTGTGCGTAGACACAACGCCCAACCCAAACGTCACTGACGAGGAGATACTCGAAACCAACAAGAAGTTCAGGAATTTCCTTGATAATGCCACCGGCTATACTGCAAAACAGCGGGTCAGCAAAGCGAAAAAAGACGTCCAGAAATAATCATTTCAAAATTCAGGTGTGAGGATGGAACCCGGACCCCTGGACAAGCTAACAACCCTTGATATCCCAACCACCCTGCGAATATGTGCAGGAACGGACGGGTCGGTCACATACCTGCTGGAAGTCATGACAAAACATCAGGTAGATGTTGTGACCAGTATCCAGGAAGTGGGAGAGGCCACCGAAGCAGAGGCAAAACTGCTGGGCATCAGGCAAAATGACCCTGTGAACCACAGGGAGGTCGTGCTTAAGGTCTCGGGAAAGCCATATGTGTTCGCCCGCTCACTTGCCCCCATAGACCTGATGCCCGGGGGCATGAAAGCTGACCTGATACGGGCCGACATCCCCATAGGACGGATATTGAGGAAATACAAGTTCGAGACCAGAAGGGATATCCTCAATATCGTAATGTTGAAGGGAGAGGGAGTGTTCAGTGGTGTTCCAGTACTGTCCAGGGAATATAATATCATACACGGCGGGCGTGTCTTGATGTGGATAAATGAACAATTCCCTGTAGATGACAGATGGGAACTATAGATTGACTGCCCGCTGCATTAAGGTGTGGAGACCCTGGATTTCAGGATATCACTTACCTGGTTGACTATCTCAGGATAATCTCCAAAAGCATCACCCAGGTCAACAGTACCGACCACATCCACAATTCCTATAGCAGCAATTCCATATCCGTCTTCATTTTTAATAGTGGTCACCACTACAGGTATGCCGGAATAAGCCCCTGTCCTGGGGATGGACTTGATGGTTGAGTTGGTCTCAAGTGCCTTTTCCAGAGTAGGTCCGGTATATTCATAGTCCAGTACTTTACCCTTTTCAATCCTCACACCCAGTTTGTTCAGCGTGCGCATGGTGATGGGAAGTCCCAACAATTCATGGATTGCCTTTGCAATTGGTACGATCTCCTTACTGGTGGAATCAGCTGTGATTGTTATGCCAAGATATTCCATAATTTTCACTCCTATAATTGATATTATCACTGAAATATATATAGATCACTATTGAAATACCTTTCCAGGGATGCCGTAAATTGTATAGTCCCCTTTTGGTAACCTATATATTGCCCCTTTCCACCTAAACCATATTTCGATTTCATCGGATATTCCTCGAAAAACCTGGAAGGAACAGTTCTAATGCAGCACCTGCCGGTATACTCCTAAGGTCTTCGCCGAGATATCCTTCCAGTCAAAGCATGAAATTACTCTTTCCCTTCCTTTTTTGCCCATTTTGTACCGTTTTTCAGGGTCGTGGTATAACCTGGCGATCGCCTCTGAAAGACCCTCATCACTCCTTGGCTCTACAAGAAGACCTGTCCTGTTATGGTCTATGATATCAGGCATCCCGCCAGTCCGGATTCCAATACACGGTGTCTCGCATGCCATGGCCTCCAGGAGGACAATACCGAACGGCTCATAGACACTGGGCAGCACGAACACGTCGGAAAGGGAATGTAACTTGATAAGTTCGCTCCTGCCAACACGCGGGAGGCAGAGGATATGTTTATCATTATAAATATCCTGATGGCCGACCATGACAAGCATGATCTCAGGTATCTGACTGGCAAGTTTCTTCACAGCATTGACCAGGTACTTCACACCCTTTTGCGGATCATCCCTGCCAACGAACAGCACGACAAACCTGTTATCAAGCATGTATTTCCTGCGGATATCATCCGCCTCCTGGTGCTTGAAGACCGCAGTGTCCACGCCGTTCGGTATGACAGTGATCTTATTGTAATTGATACCAAAGGTCTGGTTAAGTTCCCTTCGCATGTATCTCGATACTGCAATGAACATATCCACCTTATCCACTACATTCTGCTCCATAACAACACTCAGCCTGTTAGGCTTGAGCCTGTTGATCTCGGTACTGTGAGCCGTCATCACCAGGGGCAGTCCAGTGTCATTTTTAGCTTCTGTTGCAGCCATCTGGATCAATCCTCCATGTGAATGCAGCAGGTCAAGTTCTGCATTCGAAAGATATTTATTTACCATCGCGGCCACATTGAAATTGGTCATTACCCGTTTAAAATCCTTAGTGGAATAGTTCGATGCAGTTACTAAAGGTTTAGATGACTTGGGAACATACGCACTTCCTGCCTTCTGGCCGTCCAATCCTTCAACATGTGACGTAATATCAAATGTCTGGTTAAGTTCCCTTCGCATGTATCTTGATTCTACATTGAACCTGTCCACCTTATCCACTACATTCTGCCTGCTAATAACGCTTAGCTTGTCTGGCTTGGGCCTGTTAACATCGGTATTGTGCGCAGTCATCACCGGAGGCAGTTGGGTGTCATTTTTTACTACTGTTGCAGCCATCCGGATCAATTCTTCTTGTGAATTCAGCAGGTCAAGTTTATTATTATTTGAAAGATGTTTATCCATCATCCCTGGCACATTGAAATTGTTCAATATCCTTTCAAACATATAATAGGAACGGTTCGATACAGGTACTAAAGGTTTAGATGACCTGTGCACAAACACACTTCCTGCCTTCTGGGAGTCCAATCCTTCCACATGTGATGTGAACACATGCACTTGCCGGATACTCTCTGCAAGATGTCTTGCCAGTTCGGTCACATGGACCCCAACCCCACCAAATATTTTCGGTGTGAATTCATACGAGAGAAAACCCACACTAATATCATTTATTTTTTGCTGTCTTGCTGCCATTTATCTATTTCCTGTGCAGAATTCTGCACAATTAACTGCTCGCTAACGCTCGCAGTTACTAAAGTATATGAAGTAATATACTGTATATAATTGAAAAACCCCTGATTTCAATTACTTAACAATTATCACTTAATAACGATCACTCAATAATTAACTCATAATATAGCACTGATATGCATTAAAGGTTATGATAAAATGCCAAAACCCCTTGTAGTCGGAAATGGGTCCTTGCTGGTGAACCTTGACAGGAACGCAAGCATACGGGACATGTACTTTCCCCATGTGGGGGATGAGAACCACGTTAACGGCCGCCACTGCCGGGTAGGAGTGGTGGTTGAAGGGAAAAACTTGGGATTGGTATCCCTTATAGGAGATGACTGGGTCTACAGGCTTGGTTATAAGAAAGATACATTGGTAACCGATTCAAATTACCACAACGACCGGCTCGATATTGATCTGAGGTTTAACGAATGCGTGCATCCTTTCGAAAATGTGTTCATTCGCAGGATAGCAATAACCAACACTGACACAGAGGATATCGAGCTAAAGCTGCTTTTCTCCCATGACATTGCACTTTACGAGAACCCGATGGGGGATACAGGAGTGTATGATCCGGCAGTGCAGTCCATAATACATTACCAGCGCTCCCGCTATTTCCTTATCAATGGCTCACCACACTTCGACCAGTATGAGATCGGCCCCAAAGGAGAGAACGAATCCAGTATAATACGCTCGGCAGAGCTTAATATGAACTCAATCCAGGTAGGGGCAGTGAACAGTTTTATCAGGTTCTCCCAGCATCTTGCACCCAGTGAGACAAAAACACTGTATTACTGGATAGCGGCCGGAAAAACATTTTATGATGTCAAGCGGCTCAATGAACTGGTCCTTGAAAGAACTCCTGAACTAATGATGGCCGAAACCGGGCAGTACTTTCATTCATGGGTGAATAAAGAAAAATATGACTTTTTTAACCTTCCAGTGAAGGTGGCAGATCTGTTCAAACACAGCCTGCTTATCATACGCTCGCAGATCGACAATGATGGGGCGATCATCGCTGCCAATGATAGTGATATCCTTGAACGGTTCAACATGGATTCATACAGTTATATGTGGCCGCGGGACAGTGCATTCATTGCCATGTCGCTGGACATGGCACAATATTCCGGAATTGTGCATAAGTTTTTCAATTACTGCCATGACCTTATCAGTGAGCACGGATATTTCCTGCAAAAGTACAATCCTACAGGTACCCTGGCAAGCGGCTGGATGCCCTGGCTCACTCCTGAGGGACATGTGCAGCTTCCAATACAGGAGGATAGTACTGCCCTCATACTCATAGCCCTGTGGAACCACTACAAGACCACCAGGTGCATTGAGACCATTGACCAGCTCTATAATTCCATGGTAAAGCCGGCTGCTGAGTTCATGACAAGGTACCGGGATCCTGCTACCGGGCTTCCAAAACCCAGTTACAACTTATGGGAGGAGCATAGGGCTGTCCATACCTATACATCTTCGACCGTTTACGCGGCCCTGAAGTGTGCGGCCGGGTTTGCACGATTGTACGAGGATGATGACCTTGCAGGGAAATACAGCACGGCTGCCGATGAGATAAAAGCGGGGATCGAGACACATCTGTATGATGAAGAACTGGGGCGGTTCCTGCGCAGCATCGACCCGAGGGATGAGACTGTTGATGCCAGCCTGTATGCTGTTTCCCAGTTCAAGGTGCTGCCACCTGATGATGTGAGGGTGGTCAATACCATGAAGGCTATTGAGGAGAAACTCTCTGTAAAAACGGATATAGGTGGCATTGCCAGGTTCTATAAGGATATATATCACCAGGTAATAGAGTACGATCCTGAGAAAATACCAGGCAATCCCTGGTTCATATGTACCCTCTGGGTAGCCCAGTGGCATATCCATAAGGCAAAGAGCATTAGCGACCTGGAAAAACCAGAGCAGATCCTGCTATGGGTCACTGAGCGTGCTACCCAGACCGGTATTCTGGCAGAGCAGTTGAATCCTTTTGACGGAAGTCCTTTAAGTGTCAGCCCGCTTACGTGGGCCCATGCCACTTTTGTTATTACGGTTATGGCTTTTGTCGAGAAGGCGAGGTTGCTGGAGAAGGAGTGAAGAGGGGGATAAGAGCGGTATTGAAGTGGAAGCGGTAGAGAAACTATCGGTCATTTGGGAGTTTAGTAAAATCCGGCAATCGTGAGGATTGACCCGTTTTTCCATTATTGTATCTTTTTCCTGTGCCCTATCTTTATGACAAGAATTATCAGGTTTCCCTCATCGATATCTAAAATAACCCTATAGTCACCCACCCTTAATCGGTATCCGGGATCACCGACAAGCTTGGTCACATGGGCCTGTGGCCGGATCTTTATTCGTTCTAACGTAGAAATAATCCTTTCCTGGACGTTTTTTTCCAGTTTTTTTAATTGTTTTAATGAACTATCTGAGAATATGATCCCGTATGTCATAATCCCAGCTCTTTCTTGACCTGCGCAAGTGAATGGAGCTTTCCGGCTTTTATTTCAGATCTGGCTTTTTCGATATCTCTTTTTGTCTGGTCGTTCAATTCCCTTGTGTCTTCTATCAGGTCCCAGATAACTTCTTCGTATGTTTCCCTGTCAAAGAGTTTTCTCTGGATTAGTTCATTGTGAAGGGTATTGCTTATCTGTATTGTGGTCATAGTGGATTATAATACATTATAGCATTAATATTTTTTGCATTTTGGTTTTGTTAAATAGGGTTAAACTCACCTGTTAAGCTAAGTTACTTGGAATTTTAAAGTAGGAATGTTTTTTTATTCCTGCGCCTCGATCAATAAACTGTGACCTAATCTGAAACCAATATAACATGAGCATCAACATAGATGCCTTTCGGATTTTCCAATCCGGGGTCCGTGACGACATCCCCTGGCTTCCATTCTAAGTCCCCGCTGCCCCATTATCCTCCTCACCAAAAGCCCTTGAAAACACCTTGTAAAAATCAAAAATCCCGAACTCCATAGGCTCGCCCGACTCCCGCATCAACTCCAGCCCCTTCTCTAAGGATAAGATACAGGACAGGCAGTTCGTCAGCGCTCGTATGCACTCCCTTTCTTTGCTATTTCTATCCTGTGTGAGACTTTTTAATTTATTCTGGATCAATATGGATCATGGCAAAAAAGATTAACCG
>PYCK01000183.1:0-2863 GCA_009649835.1 Candidatus Methanocomedens sp.
GTAGGCTAGAGAATGTTATTAATTTGGTTTAAATATCATTGTAATTCTATCCCATGTAACGTATTTGTAAGGTGTCAACGGCGATCAAAAATTCCCCAAGGCCCATAAACTCCATTCCCTTATTTAAGAGGCTGTCTAACAATTACTGCGAGTAATAAAATCATTCATTCTTTTTTGATTTTAAACCATATTTGGCCTTATTTTTCCCGAATTTTTGAATTAATGGACAGCCTTTTAAGGATAAGATACAGGACGGGCAGTTGGTTCACCACCCGTAAGCACTCTCTTCCTTTACCATTTCTATCCTGCATAAGAAGATGAACAGCATTTGGGACATTAACAGATGAAATGAAAAATCGGGATGTTGAGTGTTATCTATAAGCTTCGATACATTATTCCGGGATCGTTGACTGCAGGGTAGGGGATTTATGCTCGATTAAGTGAGATTTACGAAAGCCATTTAGCTTATAAAAGCGAGTAGGGTAGAGGTGAGAAGAAATGTTCACTCACAGGTTCGGGCTGGCAGATGCCAGAGAAGGGTTCAAACTGGTGGCCGGGGCAGGAGAGTCCATGAAAGTAATAGTCGGGCCCGGAAATAGCAAGGAGTGAGATAGATGGAAATTGTCAGGGAATACCAGAGGCGGGAGTTTTGCAAGGACTGGGGCTGTCCCAGCCAGAAGAAGATTGATGAGGCAGTAGACCAGGCAGCTGCGGATGCTGTAAGAGAGCAGGATTGTAAGAGCTGTATGGCTCACGTTTTCCACAAATGGCTGAATGGTAAGGACTACCGGATAGTGGTTGTTGAATAAATGAAACTTCAGGATCCTTTTCGTTTATTTGCTTTTAAATATGGTTGTCGTATCTGTTTTATTCTTTAATTTTTGGTTGTGCCTGGATTTTTTTATGATTAAATATTTCAGCCCACATCTCACTAGCTAATGGAGTCCCAAAATTTTTTGTGAACCCAGCTCCTGTTAATAATACATGCTTACTGCTTTGAATATTCATATTATTATCTTTCATCTTTCTAAATCATAATATCCAATTAGTTATAATCTTTTTATTTAAGGAGTAGCCAGAGCAGTGAATGACCATGACTTCGTTAGCTAACATGTTTTGGTATGAAGCCAGAACTGTTTATTCGGAAATATTCATATGCTCCAATATCTGGAGCGGTTTCGCTATAACTTTCGGACTTTTCGTTAATTGTAATCATAGTACCTGAGTCAATCATCTCTGAGGTCGCCGTAAGGTGAATATCGGGTATTTTACTGTCTCCATCAATAAACCCTGGATTTGTGGATAAACTGCCCTCTCCAAGTTCATCAATATCTAAAGGAGAATATGTCGTTTTCCCAATGGCAGCAGCGATATTACCAAAATCCTCAAAGTCCTGTCCGTCCGGCACTTGCCAATTATTATGTGTTGCCACCACCTCATAATTATTGCCCTCAACAACCAATCCAGGGGCATATAGATCAATCAGGTCATTGTTATACGCGATGTTATTCTTGAGAATAATGGTATTATCCCCAGGATCTGCATAAACCGCATAAGGCTCCTCTATCCAAAAACCTCCGTATCGATTTCTGATTGCAACATTGTGGTAGTATTCGACATGACCCACTCCTTCATAACCAATAAACCCCGTCCACTCCTTATTTCCATATGCTAAATTCCTTAGATAAAGAAGGTGATGAGAATCGGAGTTTGCAGCAAATCCAGCATTTCCATTATCATAAGATATACTATCTTCAAATGCGATATTGTAACTGACCTTTCCACCTTTTGGCCAATCTGATACATCAAAACCATGGTTAGTGTTTCTATAGGCAGTACAATTACATATGGCAATTGTGTGACCTTGGTTGATCGCAATTCCGTGCGCATTAGGTTCTGCGCCATTATTGTATGATTGTGATTTCACTATATAGCCATTTTTAGAATACAGATTACCATTCTCAGAACCTGCAATACTAATCCCATCATAACCATTTCCGTAAGCTATGACAGAGTCGATCTTGAATCCGTCTAAGGCACTTAAGTATAAGCCAGCGTAGCCATTATTTCGGACAATAACTTCCCGAATAACAATATTTTTAGAGTGCTCTGATACATACTCATCAGATACTATACCAGACTCTGGCATTTTCTGAATGCTCAGTCCTTGAATAATAATGTTACTTTGGCTTTCTTTCAGACCAATGCCGATAGAATAAGTAGGTTGCCCTGTACCATCAATAATCACTTGTTCAAATGACCCGGGTGAACCATACGCCGACAAGGTGATAGGGGCGTCCTCTGTTCCCGAGTTACGAAATTGAATATTAGCTTCTTTGTAAGTACCCGCCCGGATATATGTGATATCTCCTGCAGTCATGGTCCTAGCTGCTTTTTGTATCGTCGCCCATGGACCATGCATGCCAGAGACGTAACTTGATGATAGTCCGTCATTATTATCACTGACCTTAGGGTCAGCGTTATTAACATAATAGATGTTTCCACTTACGGCATACTCAGGTAATTTATAGTCGGAGCACCTTAGGTAAGAAAACGCGATCTCTTCTTCGGGAAGTTCAGGTAACTCCTCTTGAATGCAACTGCTTGTGAAAATTATTCCAGCCAATGCTAATATTAAAATAGCATATCTTAACTCTCGTTCTGCTTTCATTATGAGTCACGGTATACCCCGGACAAATTGTCCCGGGCCTGTATGGCGTTTTCAGGATTATATCCTGTTATTTCCGCATGTGTATTAAGATTATGCGGGGGAAGGGATTCGAACCCTTGTACTCCTACGAGACTAGGCCCTGAACCTAGCGCCTTTGACCTGGCTGGGCAACCCCCGCATNGGGNTTTNTTT
>PYCK01000183.1:2879-5577 GCA_009649835.1 Candidatus Methanocomedens sp.
ANCNTNNNGANNNGCACACTTCGATCGAACCTTGTAAGGTTCGGCTGCGGCAAGAACCGCATTTGGGTCTTGCATCGAAAATCCAATAACCACATGACAAACGCTGCCATGCAGTCTTTGAATATGGATTCTTGAATTGTACTAATCAGATTTAAGCCTTTACTTTGACCCCAGCAACTTTATCAGCAGAGCCTTTTGCGCATGCAACCTGTTCTCTGCCTGGTCAAGCACTGCAGAATGAGTGCCAGTAAGCACCTCACTCGTGATCTCCTCGCCCCTGTGTGCAGGAAGACAATGCATAACCATACAATCATCCCTGGCAACATTCAACAGGGCATCATTGATCTGGTACGGCCCCAGGTCACGCAACCTCTGCTCCCTCTCATCCTCATCGCCCATAGACACCCATACATCAGTATACAGGACATCTGCATCCATTGCAGCCTCCTTTGGTGCAGTAACAACCTCAACCGAACCGCCCATACCCCTGGCCTTTGCAACCATGTCAGGGTCAGGCTCGTACCCCTCAGGGCAGGCCACGCTCATCTGCATCCCTGTAATGGCAGCAGCCAGTATCGCAGAGTTGCACACATTATTCCCGTCACCTATCCATGCGAACTTCAGGCCTTTGAGCCGGCCCTTATATTCCCTGATAGTCTGCAGATCAGCCAGCAGCTGGCAGGGATGTTCCAGATCAGACAAAGCATTGATGACGGGCACTGTTGCATATTCTGCCAGCTCTTCCAGCGTACTGTGACTTACGACCCTTGCCATAATACAACTGACATACCTGGATATGACCTGCGCAGTATCGCCAACAGTCTCCCCCCTTCCAAGCTGGAGGTCCCGATAGCTTAAGAACAATGCATGGCCGCCCAGTTCAGCCATGGCAACCTCAAATGATATACGTGTCCTGGTAGATGATTTTTCAAATATCATGCCCAGGCTCTTATGCTTGAGCATTTCAACAATCTTACCCTTGGACCTTTTCACCTTCAGATCATCTGCCACATCAAGCAGTTCATTGATCTCATCAAGGGAGAGGTCGCTTATAGATAACAGATTCGACAAAAATACCGCCTCCTGTCAAACAGAACTGATAGTTAATACATCTGGCCTATTTAACTGTTATCCCCGCGCAGGACTTTCATGTGGTCAATACGCTTCTGTATCAATTCTTTTTTGCCAATATCATGCCTGCACTCCAGTGGCCCTTTTACATTGGACAGCGCCTGCTCTGCAATCACTTCCGCCTCTGCTATGGTATCAGCAATTCCCACAACAGCAGCTGCCCTCGAGCCTGTAGTGTACACCACACCATCAGCTTCATACACACTGGAAAAGAACAGCAATGCTTTACCCATATCCCCAACCTCGATAGGTGCATCCTTTACAGGATCTTTTGGATATCCGGCAGGCACTGCATATTTACACACACTTGCTTTCTCAGAGAACCTCACATCCAGGGTGTCAAGCGTCCCGGCTGCCACAGCCTGGGCAATATCAATGAAATCAGTCTCAAGCAGCGGCAGTACATTCATAGCCTCCGGGTCCCCGAACCTGGCATTGAACTCTATCACCCTGATACCGGCTGCAGTCAATATGAACTGGCCGTACAGGATGCCCTTGTACTCTTCACCAGTTTCTTCCTTTACCTTGGCGATAACATCCTCCATGATCCCTTTTGCCTCAATATAGTCGCCCTCGACCATGAAAGGCAACAGGGTCCCTGCATCGTTATACGACCCCATGCCGCCTGTATTGGGCCCCAGGTCGCCTTCGTATGCCCGCTTATGGTCCTGCACCGAAGGTGCATAGGCCAGGTGGGTCCCGTCCACAAATGCCTGGACCGTTACTTCCTCGCCTTTCAGGTTCTCCTCGATGACCACCATATCACCTTTTAACAGTTCACTTGCATAGGCTTTGGCAGCATCCAGGTCAGGTAACTGGTCACCCATGACCTTGACACCCTTACCCCCAGTCAACCCGGCTGGTTTTAAGGCCACGTCTCCCAGTTCATCTATATAATCATGGGCCTGTGCTTCCTGCCCAGTACTGAAAACCCTGAATGCGGGAAGACCTGCGATGTGGTGTTTTTGCATGAACTTACGTGTCCACGCCTTATCGAACTCCAGTTTTGCAGCCGCTCGTTTCGGTCCTACAGACTGGATACCGATAACCTCAAGGGCATCAGCCAGCCCGGCAGCCAGCGGCGCTTCGGGGCCTATCACCGCAATATCCGCACCGATATTCTTTGCATACTCAGTGACCTTATCTACATCGGTTTCACTATTCAACAGGAAATCCTCACACAGGACTGCAATTCCGGGATTTTTTTTGGACATCACAGCATAGAGCTCATGCTCACGTTTACTTCGTGAAATGGCATGGGCAATGGCGTGTTCACGCCCTCCTCCACCTACCAATAAGATTTTTTTCATATCAGATCCTCAAAACGATTTTTATTAATGATCATAATAGAACTCAATTCAATAATATCCATTAATAATGTTATGGTTTTCTTTACGTAGTGCTCCATGAATACTTGTTATACATCCAATAGCCAGGTCCGGCACCAGGCCAAATCTTAACATGGGGGTGCATGGGGATGCATAGGGATGCATGGGATATATGGGAATGCATGGCGGCGTATAAGGATGTATAACCCATCTTTGACAAATATCAAGCAAAAAAATTG
>PYCK01000002.1:0-1279 GCA_009649835.1 Candidatus Methanocomedens sp.
GTCATATTAATATATTGTGGTTTAAAATTTCTTTTAGAATTTAAAAATAGTTGTAACTAATTGATACATTTTTGCATAAAACAATACAAAAACGTAAAAAAATAACACATCTCCCACCTCTTGAATGGGAGATGTGAAACACCCTGATTTTATGATGCGCTGTTTACCATCAACACAGAGCAAGGAACATTTCTTGCAACCTTTTCAGGAACACTTCCCGAAATAAGCTGTGAGAGTCTGCCCCTCTTTGTGTGTTCCATGACTATAAGGTCAAAGTCATTTTCCCTGGCAAATCTGATAATTTCTTCAGCAGGCTTACCATTCAGGACTACTGACTTTGTGTCAACACCTACGTTCTTTGCAATTTCTGCCACAGTGTCTGTCACTTTATAGCCTTGTTTGGTAAGGTCATCTTTCAGCTTATGGATCAAAGTTGGTGAAAGTGTAACATTCTCACCAAGCCCTCTTTGTGACATATTGCCTGATCGACCCGCAGCCTCCGGCAGATAGACCACTCTTTCTTTGATCAATCCCTCTTCCACATCTACAACATGGCATGCAGTAAGTTCTGCGCCATATTCTTTGGACAGGTTTGCTGCAAATAAAGGTGCCTTTTCCAGTTCAGTATCATTGGTGAGAAGCAGTATCTTTTTCAGATCCTGGTCATCCAGATTGTCTCTCACAAGCATAAGGTTGGACTTGGCTTTGCGGATCAGTTTTGCCTGTACACTACCTTTTGGACTGTTCTCTCCAGCTCCCATGATCAGGAAATCTGAGTGATTGGCATTTGTCTCTTTCAGGATATCATGGGTAGGACCGCCCACAAGAACCTTGGATGTAGGCATATTAACTCCCAGGTTACTTGCCAGATCTTTCAGGGTTTCAAGATGTTTCTTTCCTGTGCGTACCATGGCTTCGATAACATTAGGGGTTTGATGCATGTGAGTATTTACCACATATAGTGACGAAACCTCTGCATCGAGTTTCTTTGCCATCTTCATGGCTTGTGAAGTGGCATTATCTGAGTTTTCAGACCGATCGATTACCAGTTGGATTTTGTTTACTAATTTCATGATATTCTTCCTCCTTAGACCATTAATGTTTTTCACATCTAATTTTCATTTTGTAATGGCCATCGTAAATATGTAAGCTTCACAATTTTTCCAAATTAGCACAATAAGAACGACAATAAAGCTATAAGGGGGGAAAACACATACTATTTATCATTATTAATCATAATTGTTCATGAATTTCATTAAATGTTCATTCAGATAAATAA
>PYCK01000002.1:1289-10062 GCA_009649835.1 Candidatus Methanocomedens sp.
GATAAATAATTAGTTCATCATTGTTCAACAAATAGATATATAAGATTAGATGAGTAACAAAAGAACATCATTCTCTGTAAAAATGCATTAATTTCAATCAATCTACGACGGGATTCTTACTATGGTACAAAGGAAACACATCGCACTTGAGGACGAAAATGTAAAAAAAATACAGTCCTTGATCGACAAGCACAACGGCAATTTAAGTGCTGCAATTCGGGATGCTATAGAATTGACAAGTATTGCTCTTCAATATTATCCTACTGTTGAAGATGCGAAATCATTAATAACTACCTTAAAGGAGATACAGGAAGACCAGGTTATCATCCAGGTGCCTTTATTCCAGTGGCTTTTAAAAAAAACACGGGGATTAATTATTGATAAACAGATACTTGACTACATAATTGATCCTTTTAGTATCACTTCTATTCCTGAACTTGAAGATTTTATTAATAATATGTGCCGGGATTTTGGATGGCATGTTGAGGTTATGATTGACTGTGATAATGACGATAATCCCACCAATGCCACTGTGACATTCACAGGTACACATAAAGAAAATATATATCACCTGGCAAGAATGGTTGGTGAATTTTTAGCTATTTATAAAAAACTGGGTATTGTTTCTGTTCATCCCCAGTTAGGCGAGCTTGAAATTGAATTCAAATTAAAACCATCAACTGATGAAGCCCGTCAGGATCTAATTGATAATCTGGGATATATGGTACATATCGAAAAGGAATTAAAAGCTCATCCTAATTTTTGGAAGCAGCTTATCAGGGAGCACAGTGCTACTAACTATAATCTGGTTTCCATTCACAAAAATTTTTATGAAGACCTTATGTCCGGTAAGATACCAAGAGCGTTATTTACTATAGAAAGCACAACCGGCCGTCCTTTAGAAGATATGTCCTTATCCCGTTTTCTCCATACAATAAAGATTACTTCCGAAACCTCACGAGTGGTGAACAAGGTATATGTAGAAGGAGAAAATCTCAAGATCAGGCATGGCTTCAGGAATATGAAAGCTGTTGAAAATATTAAAAATGTTTTCATCCATATACTGGAAGGCAGTGGTCATAATTATGATGCGGAAATTACAAGTACATTTATTTATTTGAGACATCATCCTGAAATTGAAGATAAAACACAGGAACTATTCAGGAAATTATCTGAAAATGGGGAAGTTGTGCAAAAAGTAATATCAGAATTTGTAGATTTTCTAAGAAGCGTTGAAGATATTGATTTCATTGAACAGATAAAGAGTTTCGGACGGGGACTGGGCAGGATGCTTATGATGCAGTATGAAGAAAAATATGGATCAAAATACTGGGATATCCAAACTTTCAAAAAAGCAATCGAGCCAGCTGATAGACAGATAAAATCAAATTGGGAATTGCGGTCAAACTCTTTAAGGTACACAGTCCATGAATGCGCATATGCAAATGATCCAAACAAATGTCATATGCACAGGGAAATATTCAAAGGTGCAATTGAATACGCATTTGGTGATTTAGCAGACGTAGATTCAATTAAATTACTCAGCCATGGTGATGAATACTGTGATGTCTATATTTATACACAGTAATCATCTGGCTAGAGCACATACACAGTAATCATCAGGCTGTGGCTTCAACGGATGGAGAGATCATTTCAATTGTTTTTTGCGGACAATTCTCCACACACAGACCGCAGTTTGTACATTTCTCCTGATCGATCACTGCTAAAAACCCGGCTACAGTAATCGCATCTTCCGGACAGTTCTTGGCACATATGCGGCATCCGATACATCCGAATTCACATACTGATTTTACAAGCTTTCCTTTATCATTCGACCGGCACAGCACATGCACTTTTTCAGAATCGCTTGCCATAACCAATATGTCGTTGGGACATTCATCAACACATATAGCGCAGCTTTTACACATATTCTTATTAATATGTGGAAGTCGGTCATCACCAATGGTAATTGCACCAAACGGACATGCACGCACACAGGTCCCCTGTCCTACACATCCATAGCTGCATCCTTTTTCACCGTCTGATATCATCATGACAGCCCTGCAGTCCTCGATGCCTACATAATCAATCTTATCTGTACAGTGCACACCACCGTTGCACCTGACAAATGGATATATGCTTTCTGCTTCTTTCACTTCCTGGCCCAACTTCCCGCCTATCTCTTTTACAACATCAAAACCACCCACAGGACATCCATCAATAGGTGCTGTTTCTTCAACAACCTTTTCAGCAAAATCAGCACACCCTGCATATCCGCAGGCACCGCAATTGGCACCAGGCAATACTTCAATGACTTCCTCCACAAGTGGATTTGTCTCTACTGCGAATTTTATTGATGCCCATATAAGTACAATACCTACCAGTAATCCTATACCTCCGATCACCATTGCTGATTGGGCGATAAGTAACGCATCAGTCATGTTGGGATCACTCCGAAGAAGTTAACAAAAGCCATTGAAAGCAATGTGGTGATAAAGAAAGCATGGGGGATACCCTGGACAGCTTCGGGTATCCTGAGCACACTGCACTTTTCACGGATTGAGGACATAATCAGCATGACCATAGTATAACCTACACCGGCTGTAAAACCGTAGAAAACACTCTCAATAAAGCCGTATTCAAGCCTTACATTAAGAATCACTACACCAAGTATGGCGCAGTTGGTGGTTATCAGGGGCAGGAATATACCCAGCGACCTGTACAGGGGAGGACTGAATTTACGAATAATGAACTCAACAAGCTGCACTAAAGAGGCAATAATAATGATAAAACTGATAGTTGTTAAGAACGTAAGCCCAAAAGGTTTCAGAAGAAACGTATATATCAAAAATGCAGCTATTGATGCCATTATCATAACAAACATCACAGCAGCCGACATACCTGCTGCACTTTTTGTCTCCTTTGACACACCCAAAAACGAACAAAGTCCCAGGAACTGGACAAGCAGGAAGTTCTTAACAAAAATCCCATTTATTGCTATGGCAAATAAGCTGACATCTTCCATTTACTATGCCCCCTTTTTCAGTTTTCTGATACGGTTGTAATTAACTAATGCCATTAAGACACCGATGGTCATGAATGCCCCGGCAGGTAATATCATGAATGTGGCTGGTGTATCTGAATATATTGGTATACTGATCAATTTAAATCCAAATAACACAATGGCCCCTGTACCTAATAATTCCCTTATGGCTCCGATCGCCACCAGAACGACTAAAAAACCGGTCCCGATCCCAAATGCATCGACAATGGAGTATTTTACATTGTTCTTGATTGCATAGGCTTCGGCACGACCAATAATAATACAGTTGACCACTATCAAGGGTATGAATATTCCCAGTGCCTTATACAGCGGAGGTGTATAAGCTTCCATCACCATGTCGATGATAGTAACAAAAGTACATATTATTATAATAAACATCGGTATGCGGATTATTGGAGGTATCTGTTTTCTTAGCGCAGATACCATAATGTTCGACCCTAACAGGACAAATAAAGCCGCACCTGACATGCCTATAGCATTCTCTACAGATGTTGTGACCGCAAGAGCAGGACATAATCCCAATACAAGAGCAAGCACAGGATTATCCTTTACTATTCCTCTAAGATATTCACCCAAAATTGTCTTTTCTGCCATAATAAATCCCGTCTATTGTTCACTTATTTGCTTTGATTTCCAAAATTTTTACCTGTATCCCGTCTATAATGGCCACGGAAGAAACAGTGGCACCCGTAATTGAATCTATTGCACCACCATCTTTGGAAAGCATTAAATCAGATTGAGCTACTCCTATGAACTGGTCTGTGAATGCGGATTCAGTTATCTTTGCACCCAGACCCGGAGTTTCAGCATGTGACATGATTTTTACTCCAGTCACTTTGTATTCAGTATCAATGCCGCCAGCAATAGTGATCATATCCTGCGAGCCGCTCTGGTCATGGAAAAAACTATATCCCACCAGATTGTTGTCTGCATCAAGAGCTCTGTAAAATAAAATCTCATCTCCGGATTTTACAGGGTCAAAATGGTCTGCTAAAGGCATTACATCTACGAGGGCCAGTTCTTTTTGCTCTTGTTGATATATCTTTAACTGCACTTGTGTGGGAATATAGATAGCACCGAGAACTGCTGCGGCAACTACTGATAATACCACCAGTTTTAACAGTACCACACCCATTTCCTTATCCATTTTCACAATGCCACCTCATCAACAGGCTTAGGGGATGTATTCTTTTCAATAAATGGCGCAACGGCATTGGCAAAGAATACGGCATACAGGACAGCCACCACATAATTGCTGCTAATAAATCCATACATTATAGTCAGTACGCCGCACAATAAACCATAAATGAATCTACCGTTTTTCGTGATTGGAGATGTGGCAGTTTCGGTGGCAAGTATGAACACCCCAAGGAAAAGCATTCCAGTTATCACATATGACAGGTCCTCTCCAAGCAATAAAGCCATCACAACCGTAGTGACAACAAAACTGGATGGGATACGCCAGTCGATATATTTCTTGTATATGAGGTACAGCCCGCCAATTACCAAAATGAAAGATGATACTTCTGCCAGCATCCCTGCTCCAGATTCAAATATAATGTCTGAATACTTGCCTAAAAACAGTATATTATATGATGCTGAGCCGATATGCGATACAGAACTTACTTTAGTTAATGCTCCCCACGACATGTTCATGAATACCCAGGCAGCTATCGCAGGATTAAATAATGTGGATCCAAGACCGCCAAATGCATGTTTTACCAGGGCAACACCAAAGAATGCTCCAATTGCCGGAATCCATAATGGAACGGTGGAGGGCAGCAGCAGTGCAATTAGTATGCCTATTGAAACAGCATCTCCATCTTTTATTGTCAATTCCTGTTTTGTCATTTTCTGGATACCTGCTTCAGTGAGTACAGCAGATATGGTGCTTACCAATATCATTGCCAGGGCTGACAAACCGAACACAAATACTGCCATCAGGCCAACAGCCACCAGTATCGCTATTTTGCTCCACATAATGGTCTTGACAGTAACTCCCTGCTTTATGTGGGGCGGATTTGAAACAGATAGTTTCATTTTGTACCTCCTTGTGTAACTGATGTTGTCCCTATATCGCAAGGGGTTTCACATGATTCACAGCCCAGTTTCAGGTTAGGAGACTCCTTCTCTTCAGGAATATTAAATAATCTTATAAGTGCGGTCCTGGCGAAGCGTATCAACTGAAGAATATGTCTGCTGGACGGGCAAACATAATCACATAGACCGCAGTCAACGCAACTATGAACATGAAGTTTACTACATTCGTCGTATCTTCCTATATCTGAAAAGGAAGCTATTCGGCCCGGCAGAATATTTACAGGACACACATCCACACATCGCCCGCAGTGGATGCAAGGACCGGGTTTGTCCCGCACAACTTCGTCAATGGACTGAACTGTAATTTCAGTTGTAGATTTAATAACAGGAACCTCATCGGTTGCCTGGGCCGTGCCTGAAAGTATCCCGTTCATGATGATCTTACCCGGCTCACCCAAATATCCGCCGCTGGACTGTATCGCATCCTTGAAACTGGTTCCAATACTTACTGTATTGATCATGGGGTTTTTCACTGCCCCGGATACTGTGACATTGACCTCTATTGGAGGAATTCCTTCCAGTACTGCTTTACTGACTGCCAGTGCTCCATAAGCACTGGATATCATCACTCCCGCATCTGCCGGTGTATCCCTATTTGATATCCTTATGCCCGTCATATCATGGGCAAGAAGGTTATTCATTAATGGAATGTAATTTCGTTTCGTATTGATGATTTTAATATTGTCCCCATTTAAACTCGAGCGGATAGATGATGAAAGCTGTCCATCAGTCTTGTTTACAATAAATACTCCCTCTGCATCAGATGCTTTCATCAAGAGTTTCATTCCTTCAATTATTTTCGGGATATTGTCAGATGTGCAGTTACTATTTGCATCGCTCGGGTAAGTCAGATTTACCAGGACCGTGTCGATTATTTTTTTAGAGGTTAATGTATTGAAAACAGGGTATCCGTCCAGTTCGACTATTCCCGAATCTTGTAAGGTATCGAATATGTATTCCTTTGAGGGATTCGTGCAGGTTTTAAAGTTAATTGATCCATTGGTCCCATTAGATTCGATAATTATGCTGGGTTTTTTTACACAACTTGGATGGGGCCTTTCTTCAATGGCAATTATATGTCCTGAAATACTTGAATGGACCTGTGCAGCGTAATCGCTATCACACTCTCCGATCTTCTGGCCGATTAGCAGATTATCTTCCACATCTACCAATGGTTCACAAATAGGGCCCCTGTGCTGTAATAGTGGGATGACCACCTGTTGGCGGTACTCTTCAGCTTCCTTGGGTGTTTTTGAATTATTTTGCATCTCTTCTTTTGTCATTTTATCACCCGCACAAAGGATTATTATTTGCAATCATGTTGCACATATTGCTGTACATAATTCTTTACTCACCAGCCTTAAATGGGTCAAATAACCAAGGTTCATTTACCACTTCTACCGGTTTTGGCCTTGCCGGTACTACTTCCACAGTGATCTCGTAGGTAGTGAAATCGGTTGGGGGATCGGTTTGGGCCGGATCTGCCTCATATCCCAACGACACCCAGTCAATCCTGGATGTATTGCCATGACAGTCAGCACACCACAATGCACTTTTTCCAAGCGCACTTTCTTCTCCCACAATATTATGACTTACTGAATAATACATATCCATATGCCTTAAGACAGTGTCCGGATAACCAGTAATTCCATATAATTTTAGGTCAAATTCCCTTATCTCTTCAGTGCTAACTTCACCATCGCCATTGATATCGGCAGATCTGATGTGCGAAAGAGTAATCGGGTCGCCCCGGTTTAAGCTTGTATTGGGATTTTTAACAACATTTAAGTCAATTCCCTCATCCCACCAGGTAATAGTTATAACATTAAATGGTTTTAAGACCGCTCCAGGGTCATCTTTATTGGAAGGTTGAGGAATTCCATTCACAGTACCGTTAAACCATGCCAAAACCGGTTGGAAATCTACATTTTTATATTCGGTATCCTTGTTACCATTTGTCCAGTCAATGGAATCTATAGCAGTACCCCCTGGTTGTTGACCACCCGGAAGTTTTGGTATATGACAAGCTTCACATGCCACCTTTTCAAGATGGGCATCCACGATCATTCCGTGTGTAACTTCCATATGACAATCAATGCACTGTTTCACAGGTTGATCAGTAGTTACTATAGAATCTGAACGATCGATAATGTTCCCCTTACCAATCTGGTGATCGGATGTAATATGGCATTGAAGACATCCAATACCCGCGTTGGCATGAACATCATATGCAGCATAATCATCACTACACCACATCACGGAGCGTTTTGCAACATCTGTATGATGGCACTTGTTGGCACATGTAGCATCAGAAATATGAGCTGAATTAGATTCTTCGGTAGTAACATGACACATCGTACAATCTGTAGTGATAGTTCCCCCTACAATTTCATCAGTGTCGTGAATTTCAAAAACCAGGTCCGTTTTTGAATGACACCGACTGCATTCGGATTGTCCGGCAGCTGCTGCTATGGTTGGATCATGTGGAGGAGTACCTCTTGGATGACACTGACCGCATCCTCTAACAAGTCTCGTTGTGTCCTGTTTTTCAACAAGATTCAGGAAAAGTAAATCCCATTGTCCATCTACAACATCTCTATTGACCTGCTGTACATGATATGAATTGACTACGTCACTGTAAACATTAGCATGACAGTTCATGCATTTCTCATCTGACCATGTATTATTACAAATAGAATGTGCTGCAAGAGCTTGGTTCCCATTGTAATTAAGATTGCCATAGGATATTATGATTATACCTGTCAGAATTATAACAGATAGAACTGTAATAATTTTTTTCAATTTAATCCTCCACCTATAGTTTTCCTTTGTATTAGCTGTACAGTTTCTCTAAAGCTCACTTTAAAGTTGTTCAGACTCATAGTTCAATTCAACTTCCATGTTTTATTAGAGCAGTGATGATTCACATTTCATTTTCTTTTTTCATTGACTTTTGTTGTTCAGTAATCGCAACATCCCGAATTGGTGAATAAAGCGGATAGCACTCAATTTTATAGAGTGTTACAAGCGATTTTGTGAAACCGTATAATAATGCTATGAGCTGGAATAATACCAATAGCATAGCAATGTTTAGACCAAGTGTTATTATGATGCCAGTTGTCAGGATATTTGTTTCATACAGTACGATTGTCAGCATCGAAAACAATATCAACGGATAACCAAATCTTTCAATCATGTTTCTCACCAGAAATTTCTTCGTACCAATATGGATAATCTTCTTGTGCCACTTCTTTTCGAATAACTCCTGTAAACATTGAATAATCCATTGGGAATTTGAAAGGAGTTAAATGAACTTTATAGAAATGCGGTATTATTACACAAAGGCTCAATATGGCAAAACTGCCATGAATGAGATTGATTGTAGAAAAATGTGACATTGTAAAGTATGGTGCAAACAGCCATGGTACCCACAGTACAATTCCTGAAATGCCAAGAATTATAACATCAACAATAATGACGCTCCAGATAAGCCCCTTTTCGAGCCAGCTGTATTTAGCATAATTGATCCGTACATGTTTGAGACCTAATATTGATAGGTTATCATTTATAAAATCGAAAATATCTTTTGAATTTGGAAAGATAATTTGG
>PYCK01000019.1 GCA_009649835.1 Candidatus Methanocomedens sp.
GATGGGAAGATCACCGGGGTTGGCAATCACAATGAACTTAAGTCCCGGGTCCAGTCCATCGCCCGTTCTGCCGAACCTCCCATCGCGGTTGATGTAGAGAGCATTGGCAATGTACTTTGCATCACTGTACCTGAACAACACAGCAAGCCCTATTCCTTTAGCGGCAAATTCTTCATTCGCGAAGGTGCGACCTCACAGCAAATGGCCCGCAGTGAAATCCGCGAGTTTTTTTTCAAGGAGGGTTTGATCCATTTTGATGAAACACCTTGTAACAATTATGACCTGGAACGTGACCTGACCCCAGAGATCTGGAGCCGTTTTGTTCAGCACTCCCATCTTCCGGATGGGCTGGAGCCCTGTCCTGCATTGGATAACCTGCATCTGACCAAAGACAGCAAGATGACCCATGCCGGTGCCTGGCTGCTGTGTGATGACATCACCCGCTATACCTTGCAGGCGCATGTGACCTGCGCGATGTTTAGGGGAACGACCAAAACCTACATTCTCGATCGCAAGGATTTTGCCGGCGATCTCTATTCAATCTACGAAGACTGCATGGCCTACTTGCAGGCCAAGTTGAATACTGCTCTAATTCCTCATGCCAGAGGTCGGGACGAACGGCTGGAGTTGCCAGCAGATGCCCTCCGGGAAGCCCTGGTCAATGCCATTGCACACCGTGACTATCGCTCAACCGCCAATGTGCAGGTGTACGTCTTCTACGACCGTCTTGAGATTGTGACGCCGGGCGGCCTGCCCGCTGGGATGCGCGAGGAGGATTTGGGAGTGAAGAGTGTGCCGCGCAATCCATTGCTGTTTGGGATGTTCTATCGTATGGGGATGGTGGAACAGGTAGGCAGTGGCATCAAACGAATCCGTGAGATGTGTCGCGATTATGGAGTGGCTGAGCCAGTGATTGAGGTCTCGGAGAACTGGGTGACAACCACGTTCAGGCGGCCGATCGAACAAGTTGAAGACCAGGTCACGGGTGAAGTCACGGGTGAAGTCACAGGTGAAGTCACAAGTGAAGTCAAGCAACTACTACATGTCCTCACCAGCGGCTCCATGATAAGAGCCGAAATGCAGGAAGCGCTCGATCTCAAGGGACAGGCAAACTTCAGGAATCGTTATCTAACACCAGCACTTGAAGTGGGCCTGATTGAGATGACCATTCCAAATAAACCAAAGAGTCGCCTGCAGAAGTATCGACTGACCGAAAAGGGCAAGGCTTTGCTTAAGGAGTTGGAAGGTGGGTCGTCATGAACCCATACCCCTACACCGAAGACACCCTCGTCCAGCAGACCACAGCCGACTACCTTGAACAGCAGCTCGGCTGAGAGTCGGTCTACGCCTACAACAACGAGGACTTCGGACCCGACAGCCTGCTGGGTCGTGCATCCGACCGCGAGGTGGTGCTGACGCGCACACTTCGCTAGAAGCTCATCGAGCTGGACCCGGACTTACCCAACGAGGCATATGACGATGCCATGCGCCAAATCACAGCCACCGACGCTGTGCGGGTGACCATCCGCGATTTCCTTTGGAGCGACAAAACGGGGTTGCCTGTGGAGAGTTACACTGAGGATGATGTAAAAACAATATCTAATGAAGTATTTAGGCATGTTTACCGGGTATATCCGTTGGTTCCATCGCCGTGTTATGCAGAAGCTGCATGAAAAGGTAACCGAAATATTTACAGAACCGCTCTACAACGATCCGATAACAGCTGATATACGGCTCGAATCCCTACGGTTGCTTCGACCCAGATTGCTCCGTTACCTTCGTTCACTCCGTCCTCCCACTGTGATCGAAAAGCAACGCGCCCGCCCCAGCCAAACACTGCGATAGACGGCGCCTGGATGCTCTGTATGTGGGCGGCGGCCTCGGTTGTTGGTTGGTGCTGCCGATGGCGGGCATGGCTGTAGAAATATATAATTTATCTGCTATTTGAAAGCACAGAGGACGCAGGCGTGCCGAGCAAAGTTCATACTGTCCAGCTGGTGAAAATCCGGTACTGTCCTAATTCATATAGGTCTATTTCAGGACAGTGACAACGACCCCGGTAATCAAATTTTGTCAGATTCGTACATATTGCACACATTACAGCGATATAGTGTCCTTTTTTCAAGGTCATTTACTTTTGAGTTGTTAATTGGAACGTCCTACATACTTGGCATAGTATAAGGTTTAATCTGACAATGTCAAGCTACATCCAGTCCAAAATGCCTTTTGTTAAAACCTGAAATAGCATCTCGAAGTTGGGATATTCCTTCAGCAGACGAGTAATGTCCTTTGTCTGTATTATCTGCTAAGGCATGCTGCAGGGCCAAAGGCACATGAAATGGCGACTGTCCGAATGCAAACCCATAATATTGAGAATGACATCCCATATTTTGACATTGCTTGCGATGTTGTGCGATCATCAACCCGACCTTCAGATTCCCGGGCATCTTTATAGCATCAACATGCGGCTCAACTTCTATTTTTCCAGACATTCTGAATTTCATTTTTTCTTCATTAGATCTGCTTAATTTCCGCATAAATTGATATCGTTCAAAGGGATGAAAATATTATTAAATATGTTGATTCAGGATGAAAACAAAGTTAACTGGAAAGTATCAAAATCCTCGCTTTGTTCTATTTACTTGAGTATACGTAGTCATACTTTATATACAGTAAAAATAAGAATATAGAATGGAGGAGTGATATATAATGGCACAATCTGAAGATTTAGAAACTGAAATATATGAATTGGCTAAAGCGAATGCGTCAGAATTAGGATACAAATTGAATCCTGATTATGACATTGTAATGACAGCCATAAAAGGCCTTGCTAACAATAAGAAAAAATATGGAGAAGTGTACTGTAGCTGCAGGGAAATTTCAGGTGACAAGGAGAAAGACAGGAAGATCATCTGTCCGTGCGTATATCGCAGCAGGGATATTGATCGAAAAGGATCATGTAAATGTGCACTGTATGTGAAATGATCTTCTTTTAATGGAATCACACCTGGAAATGAAATGGAGGTATAATATGGTCAATTGGAAATGCTCAAACTGTGGATATTCATTGGAAGCTGATGTGGCGCCGGATCAATGTCCTTCATGCCACGAGAAATGCGAGTTTATTGATGTCAGCTGCTACATACCGGAGTGTGACACCGGTGCTGGAGTTGATACCAGACTATAATATAGAGGTGAAAATACTATGAAATGTTATATCTGTGCAGAACAAGGAAAACATACCGATGCAGTAGGGGTCTGTATTGTCTGTGGAATGGCGGTGTGCCGTGAACACATGATCAGGGAGGAAACACCTGTCTGGGATGGAACATATCCGGTCAGATTAAAACCGGATCTGGAACATGTCAAACGAATAATCTGCCCGCCCTGCCATGCGGCATTAAAGGAAAATATTTAAGGTGGTGAAAGATATGCTGAAATGTTTTATGTGTGATGAAAAAAATAAGACAGAAGAAGCTGTTAGTATCTGCATAGTCTGTGGCATGGGATTATGCATGGAACATGCTCGAAGGGCAGACCTGGAGATATGGGAAGGTCATTATCCTATGCCTGTGAAAACAATGGAAAACGACCTGCCCAGGTTCTTATGCGAGTATTGCATAGAAGCAACATATATTGCAACCGATTAAGCAGAGATGGGGGTGCACAGAGTTTCATATTCTCTGTGTAACCTCTTTGGTTTTTATTAAAGATCAATTAGACTAAAGTATTATTATGAATGAGGAAAGTAAAATGGAAAAAAAATTTATTTTCTCAAATACATTAAAATGGAATAACGAGTATCAAGCTTCCATGTTTTTCGCAGATAAGGCAAGTTTTGAATTTGCCACCCCACCTGAATTTCACGGGACAGAGGGGTTTATCAGTCCTGAAGAACTGTTTGTTGCATCTGCTCATGCATGTTGCTTGACAACATTTATTGCAAAGGCAAAGAAAGCTGGCATCAATCTAATGTCTTATGAATCCAGTGCAGAAGGTATACTTGAAAAAGTGGATGGCCAGTTAATGTTCACAAAAATCGCTGTGAAATCAAAAATAAAGACAGATAGTGACAAAGAAAAAGTAAGAAAGATAGTTAAGCAGGTCGAACAAAGTGCACTTGTTATCAATTCTATGAAGACCAATGTCATAATAGAAGCCATCATTGAATGATAGCGTTTAATCATATTAACGTGTCATGATTCCGTTTGTCGTGATTAAAGATCGACTAAAAAAATATGTATGATTTTTGCTATGGGTTTTCTGAAATTCTAAATCGAAAGCAGGGGTATTCAGAAGTATTGAATGATCAAAAAAAATGTGGCATATGCCACATATCAACTAATTTTAATA
>PYCK01000184.1 GCA_009649835.1 Candidatus Methanocomedens sp.
AATATCAAAATAATGCAATGGTTTTTGATACTAAACAACAATCTCAGATATGGCGGTATATTTAATGAAAAACAAGTCCAGGGCATCTCAGGTGTCAACACAAAATTTTATTAGTAAACTTCAGAACATTACGTTGAAAATGTCCTAAAAAATTGTATTCATTTCACTATAATCCATTATCAAACTGACAGGATGTGTTGTCACTTCAATCCCCTTTTCAACCAATACCGCCAGAGGGTTGACTCCGGCATATATGGGTATTCCAATTTTACCCGGACTGATGGGGGCAGAAAGAACTGTATCCCCTGCATGAATATGTCCGATAACACCACCGATATCTGCCCCATTAAGCAGGGAAATAATATCCATGATCTTTTCATGAGCAATGATAGGGGCTTCCCTAAGATTGCCCAGAAGTAGGCCGCTATCATTGTCCAATATACCCATAACATCTGTCATCCTTTTAGACATGAATATCGTGATCGGGTCAAGTGAAGTCCCCGTATATGATATCAAATCTGTGAAACGCACAGGTGTACCATTATCTACCTGGATGATACCCCCATATTTGGTCTCAATAGGAATACCCTGTTTAAGAAGGACCCCATCAATGGTTAAAGCGCATATGCTAGCAATCCCTACTGATCCCTGCGGGATGGCGATATTAGAAACCTTTTCCCCTCCTTCAAAAATATGGCACCTGGGGCTGACTGTATAACCTTTCTGGATAACGGTATGGATCAATTCCTTATTTCTATCCAGATCATCTTTATCCATAATAGACAGATTGATGATTATGTTCCCGCTTTTTTTATAGGGATCAAAAGTCGTACTGTATAGCATTTCGTGTATCCGGCTGATGACAAAACCCATCCTATCCCCGACAAGAGCATTGTTTATCTCGGCAATCCCCTTTTTTGTAATGATCCTTCCGGAATAGCCTACCCTTTGGGTAAATCCATTGGCATCCAGTATCTTCAGGTGATACCTGACACCCCTTTCCCCAAGGGAATATCCCCTACCATCCATTTTATCAGCAATCAGCCGTGCACCTATAGGATCATTGTTTTCATAAATTGTTTTCAATATCCCGATTATTAATCTTTGGGTAGCAAATTCAGTCATATGTTCCAATCCCGGATTTTACATATCAAGATAATTAAGTCGGTAAACTACTATAGATTTTATAATATATAACATTAACCATTCATCCCTTTGAACCCATACTGGCAAGACCATAGATATTGCCAAAGGCAATATCTGGAAGCAGGCCCCTGCACATAAGCACTGTTTTGCCAACAACTTCAAAATCCATGACCGTCAGTATATCCCATGCCCTGGTATTCTGTGCAGGTACATCCACCAGTATACGCTGGTCCTTGCTATCTACAATGGCCCTTTTAAGGAGGTCAAGTGCAGAATCTTTATTGTATGCCTCCCACGGCCCTATGGTCCAGTGGTCACCCACCAGTCCGAATCCCAGCCATGCACCCTCATTGAATACATAAGAGCGGTTTGTAAGCATCCGGGATAGCATCAGCGACCTGTCCTCACGCCAGCAGTTGTTATCCACAGCAAGCACGTGTTCAAGATTCTCGTTACTCCCAGGCATATCAAGGGTCATACCTCTATGTTCCCACCTGTTGATGTTCGATACTTTCCTGAACCCGAATTCTGAATATAATCCCACTGCCATGGGAGATGCGCATAAGAAAATTGTAGGCAGGGAGGACAAGTGTTGCAGACCTCTGCGTAAAAGGGCTTTCCCGAATCCTTTCAGGCGGTATTTTTTGTCAACAACCAGATTACCTATCCAGCCGCTGTTGGGATAAGTGAATGTCATAACTCCTCCCACTACTTTTTTATCTGCAATAGCGGAAAAACATCCACCTGGATCAAGCTTATGAAAAAGTTCGAATTCGAATACATCTGATGACCACCCCTCTGCATGTGCCATATCAAGCAGGATACCAATATCATCAGTTTCCATCTGTCTCAAATACATTTTCTGAAACCCCCATATTCAAAATAGGTATTTTCCTTGCCAGCAGGAACAGCGCTACACCAGTAATAAATCCAATACCAATATTGGTAAACAATGATACAACAGCTACCACTAATGTCAGATATAAGGATTCGGTGTCACGGAATTTGCTGCCAAGCTCATATCCTGCAAATAACAGCAGAGCTCCGGTGATGCCAAAGGGCAGAAGTGCCAGGAATTCTGCTGGTATAAATAAAGCTGCCAAGATCAATAACATACCCATGAGAATATTTGAACCGCCAGTTCTGGCACCGAACTTATAATGAGCTGCCACACCTGATGAACCGTGACACATGGGAAGCCCTCCCATTGGGGCAGATATCAGGTTCATGATACCTGTGGACGCTGCCAGCGTACCTGGTTTGATATTTCGGGAATACAGGTCACTGACAAGCAGTGATGTCCCGAGTATTGCATTTACGAATGTAAGGGGTATCTGGGATGTGGCACCTATTAACGTGCCGTCAATTATCTCAGCCATATCAGGGAAATATACCGGTAAATTGAAACTTAGATTAATTTCTGGCAGTCCGAAAAAAAGTATGGTGTATATGAATCCCAATCCCAGGAGGGTTATGGATGAAAATCCCTGCCTGCCTGCAATAAAGAAGCCAATGATCAAAAGGATACCCAATACTCCGGACACAGGGTATTGCGATATGATATCCACTGCCTTTACGGCAATGATGAGTGCCATACCAAGTTGTGTACCCCTGATGATACTTTTGGGCAGCATATTGGCTATGCGGGATATTGTGCCGGATACAGCCATCAACAGGAAAAAGACACCCACCACAAGCCCTGCACCCACTGCCTGACCATGGGTCAGGCCGCCAGCGATAACCAGTGCACCAATGACCTTCATAGGCTGTACCGACATGGGTATCCCATAATACAGGCCGGTGGCAATGTGGGCCGCTGCGAACATCAGTAGCACAGGTGCAAGCTTGAAATCTGCAATTAATACCGCACCAATGATAAATGGCACCATGCTGCCCATATCAGCAAGGGAACCTGACAGTTCTTCAACTGAAAACCTGAATTTTGGTAACATGTAAAAATAAAAAAAAGACAAGAACGCTAAAGCGCGTCCTTGTTGGTCTCTCCTGTCCTGATACGCATGGCCGTTTCAATGGGGCTCACGAAGATCTTACCATCCCCGATATTTCCAGTAGCAGCCGCACCCTGGATAATCTCGATCACACGATCCACATCCTGCTCTAACAACACGATCTCGATCCTGGTCTTTGGAAGCAGGTCAACACAGTATTCCCGTCCGCGCCACTGCTGGACAAGTCCTTTCTGCTGCCCGCGTCCTTTGACCTCGGTCACGGTAATACTCACAAATCCAGCATCACTCAGCGCAGTTTTCACATCTTCCAGTTTCATTGGTCGTATAATTGCCTCTATCTTTCTCATTTCACTCATTTTGCTCACCTCACTCGGTTATGTATTCGGGGTATGCCCGTATCCCGTGTTCTGTGATGTCCAGTCCTTCGATCTCCTCACTCTCAGAGACACGTAGTCCTATGATCACATCGATGATCTTGAACACGATAAAAGCGGCCACAAATGCCCAGATAATGCTTGCGAACGCTCCTATGACCTGGATTGCGAACTGGTTCACACCACCGTACAACAGTCCGGGTGCACCTGCCGCATATACTGCATCTGCAAGTATTCCGTTGCCCATGCCGACTGAGAATATCCCGACTGACAAAAGACCCCATGTACCGCAGTAACCGTGTACAGCGATCGCACCGACCGGGTCGTCGACCTTGAGGACGGCTTCGTTGAACATCACACCGGCATAGACGATTGCGCCCGCTATAATTCCTATCACGATCGCTGCCCAGTTCTCAACCGAACCGCAGGGTGCAGTGATCGCGACTAGTCCTGCAAGCACACCGTTCGCAGTGAGCGATGGGTCTGGCTTGCCGGTCTTAGCCCATGTAATAAGCATTGCGACCACAGCAGCAGCAGCAGCAGCAAGGAATGTATTTACAACCACAAGGTTCATGTAAGCGTCGCTGCCGTCAAGGGTCGAGCCGCAGTTAAAACCGAGCCAGCCTAACCACAGAAGCAGCGTTCCAAGGAATGCGAGTGTGATATTGTGACCTGGTATGGCAATTGGCTTTTTATTTTTGAACTTGCCGAGCCTGGGACCCAGTATGATCACACCGGCAAGGGCTGCATAGCCGCCGATCGAGTGTACGACCCCTGAGCCTGCAAAGTCATGGAAACTTGCACCAGCCAGTTGTACGAATATACTGCCATCCCCGGTCAGAAGCGCAAGATCAGCTCCGGACCATACCCAGTGTCCGTAGACAGGGTAGATGATCGCAACGAGCAGCACGGTGAAGACCAGATATGCTTTAAACTTAGTTCGCTCTGCCATAGCACCTGATACGATAGTCGCACCGGTCGCTGCAAAGACCATCTGGAAGAACCATGAGTTCCAGAGAGCGTTATCAGCACCGCCCAGGAAGAACTGACTGAATCCGAAAAGACCTGCGACGTCATCTCCGTACATAACCGCCCAGCCCACCATCCAGTAGATCAGAACACCGAGGCAGATCGTCATCAGGTTCTTCATCAGGATATTTGCGGTGTTCTTGGTCCTGGTGAGCCCGGCTTCAACAAGCGAGAAACCGGCATGCATCAGGAAGACCAGCCCACCACACAGCAGCAGCCAGACAAATGTCAGGGCTGTCTGCAGGCTGATGATCGAGTCAGTATTTTCATCAACGGTTGCCGCAGATACGGGCGCGACAAGCGTCATGAGTACAGTTCCAAGTGTTAGTAATAGTAATACTACACTCGAATATTTTTTAATAAAATTATTTTGCACTATTTGTACCATATATTTAATGCCTCCATTCAATAAGGTATACGGCTGGTTACTGTATACTTTATTATATTTAAAATTAACTAATGAGAAATTATTGAGTAATATAT